>JBEKAW010000334.1:0-2871 GCA_050015715.1 Candidatus Krumholzibacteriaceae bacterium | reverse complement strand
GGTAAGCATGATCACGCATACCTCGGGAACCTCTTCTTTGATCTGCCTCAGAACCTCGAGACCGCTCATGTCGGGGAGCTTCAGGTCGAGAAGCACGAGATCGGGCAGCTCGCTTCGCGTGACCTCGAGCGCTTCGGCGCCCGTGGCGGCCGTGAGCGCCTCGTAGCCCTCTTCCCGGAGCGTCTTCTCGAGAAAGAGTCGTATCGTGTCCTCGTCGTCGACGAGGAGAATGACCGGCTTCACACGGATCCCCCCTTCTTGGGTCGCGAGATCGGCAGATAGAGTCGCAACGACGTCCCGATCCCCGGCTCCGAAGAGACGGAGATTCGTCCGTGATGATGCTGAACGATGCTCTGGCTCACGAAGAGGCCGAGCCCCGTTCCTCCCTTCTTCTTCGAAAAGAAGGGCTCGAAGATCTTTTCCTTGTCATCGTCCGCGATGCCGAGGCCGTTGTCTTTGATCTCGATGCACACCATATCCCGGTTCTTCTCCCGCACGACGGCGGGATCACCTCCGTTGTAGAGCTTCCCCGAGACCGAGACGCTGCCTCCCTCTGCGACCGCCTCCACCGCGTTCTTGAGAAGGTTGATCAGGACTTGAACGATCTGGTCCGGGTCGACCTCTATCAGGGGCACATTATCTTCGAGGGAAACGGCAAAATCAATTCCCTTGTTCTTGAAAAGCTCGCCGAGCGGTCGATAGCTCCGGTCCACGAGATCCTTCACCGCGACTTTCTGGCACAGGAGATCGTGCGGCTTGGCGACCTTGAAGAGATCGGTGATGATCCGGTTGAGCCGGTCAACCTCGGCGAGAACGAAGGATATGTTCTCCCGGTGCAGGCGATCGAGGTAGAGGATCTCCTCCTCCATCCGCTTGATCTCGCTCATGTCCATGAACTCCACGATAGCGCCCTGGACCTCACCGTCCTCCCCCGACAGGGCCGACGCGTTCAACCTGATCGGCATGTGCATTCCATCCTTGCGTTTCAGGTAGGCGTCATGGTGCGTGAGGGGGAGCCTGCCCTCGAATAGCCGGAACACTCCGGGCTTCACGGCGCTTGCGCTCGATTCCCCGATAATGACGTCATCGATCCCGAGCGTCCGTATCTGCCGCTGCTTGTACTGGCTCATCTCGCGCGCGGTCCTGTTCGCCAGCGTCACGTTTCCGTCGCGGTCCGTGACGAACACCCCGTTCAGCATCCCCTCGATGATCCGCTCCCGGAAAATCTCCTCCTGGCGAAGCTCCTGGTAGAGGTACCAGTTCTCCATGTTCGAGCTCACAAGGGAGCCGACCGTCTCGAGCGTCACCTGGTCGATGTTGGTCAGCGGCGTGCCCCGGTAGCCGTCCGTGACGATGAGCGCACCGAGGAGCGGTATCCCGGGGCATGAGAGACATTCCTCGCTCCGGAGGTACGGGATTTCCGTGCCCGCCTTACCCTGCGCCTGCGCCCCCTTTCTGAGAGGACAGTCCTCGCCTTCGTGGCAGAGAATCGCCTCGGCCGACTGCATGAGCGGAACGCACAGGTACGACGTCATCGTGCTCCCGGGGAACAGCGATTCCCCTCCGATGTTCATGAGCGGGTGCATCTCGGCGTCCTTTATGAGAAAAGGCCTGCCGGACAGGAACGAGTCGTAGAGCGGGCTCGCCAGGTCCCCGAATCCGAAGTTGACCGCCCGGCGCACGACGCGCGACGGGCGCTCGATCGTCACGATGGCCTGAAACACGCGCTTCTTCTTCCGGAGAATGATGAACGCGGTCTCCTTGTAGCCGACGCCGCGATTGAGGTATTCAAAAACCGAATCGATCAGGCGCTGCTCGTCGAGGGAGCTGATGATCGTCCGGCCGATTTCCTTGAGGCTCAGGAGCTGGATATTCTTCTCGACGAGCTTGAAGAGGGACCGCTCGAGGTCGCCGAGGAGCGTCATGATCATCCGGTAGAAAACGTCGTCTTCCGCGCCCCGGACCTTCTCTTCGACGACGAGCCCCTCGCTCCGGAGGTTCATGAGCCGCTGGTGGATGGCCTCCATCTTGCGTCCGTATTCCGCCCTGCGTCGCACGATCATGAGCGCCGCGAGACAGCATCCGAGGACGATAGGGATCCATACGGGAACGATCGCCGAGACGGCGATGAGCGCCAGGAAAAGCGCGGAAATGACGATATAATCGCGGTACAACCTCATATGATCACCGGATTCAGTGTACGGGGAACGGCGGCGCGAGGTCAAGACAATCCACCGTTTTCATATAGCGTGGTGTGATGCCGGGAAACGGAAGGGAAGATTCAGCAAGCGCCCTTGCCAGTGACGACGACGTAGAACGTCTTGAAGAGAATCCTGATCTCCTGCGTGAGAGAGAGATTGGCGATATACTTGAGATCGTAAAAGAGCTTGCCCTTCATCTCGTCGACCGTCTGGGTGTATCCGTGTTCGACCTGAGCGAGCCCGGTGATGCCCGGCTTCACTATGAGCCGCATCGTGAACTCCGGCATCTCGCTCCTGACCTGGTTGATAAAGAAGGAACGTTCCGGCCGCGGGCCGATAACGCTCATATCGCCTTTGATCACGTTGATGAACTGCGGGACCTCGTCGATGCGCGTCTTCCGCATGAGACGGCCTATCCGGGTGATGCGCGGGTCGTTCTCGCACGCGAGGGTCGGCACGTCCCTCTCCGCGTCTTGGACCATTGTCCGGAATTTATAGATCCTGAAAGGTCGGCCGGGGTTGATGCTTTTCCGCCGCTCGGGGCTCCCGTGCAGATCGGGCCGCGCATCAGCGTTCCCACGGCGAGCGTTTTCCCTTCTCCTGTTGAGACCGATTCGCTCCTGTTCGAAGAACACCGGCCCTCGCGAATCGAGCTTCACGGCGACGGCCG
>JBEKAW010000333.1:0-2500 GCA_050015715.1 Candidatus Krumholzibacteriaceae bacterium | reverse complement strand
CTTCTCGTTCCTCTTCTCGCGTCCGCCGCGGAGGCACGTGACAAAGGGACGCGCCTCGTCTCGTCATCGGGCGGCGCCGTGTCATTCGAGGTCACGGTCCCCGCTGCGCGGATCGTTCCGGTGGCGGGGGGCGCCGTCAGGGTCGTCATCGACGGGTACGGCACGTTCTCTCCCGCGGGAGCGATCGAGCTGCCCGGCGCGGCGTTCCGCATTGCGATCCCGCCGCTCGGGGAGCCGCGCGTAACGGCGACGGTGCTCGAGGAGGAGAGCCTCGGCCCCCTGAATCTCGCCCGCGTGGCCGCCGAAAGATTCGTCAAGGGGCAAGACGGGATGGGGCCCCGGGAGCAGTACTATCCTCCGGATCCCTGGGCGAACGGCGGCGGCCTGCAGCTCGTCGAGGCCCGGCCCGCCTCCTTCATGGGCCGCCAACGCGTGCTTCCCGTCAGGATCAATCCTCTCATCATCGACGCCTCCGGGGCCCGCCTCGTCCGGAAGCTCTCGATCACGGTGAGCTTCGGGAGCGCGGGAACGCAGACGGGCGTGGGGGATCTCGCGCAGACCCCCGTTTCGGGCACATGGAAGCACATCTACGACGAGCTCCTCGTGAACCCCGACGACGTGTCCAAGCTCCGGAAGCCGCTCGCGCGGGTGCAGGTGGCGATGGCGCCCGGCGAGGCCGGAAAAAGGCTCAAGATCCGCATCCCGGAAACGGGCATCTATTCGATACGCGCCGACTCTCTCATCGCAGCGGGGCTCTCCCCGGGACTCGCGACGGGGGAGATCGCGCTCAAGAAATACTACTACGACGAGACGGTGCCCGATCTCCTGAGGAAGGTGGACGTGCCGATTCTCGTCGTCGAGAGCCCGTCGACCGCCCCCGGCGTCTTCGACGGGGCGGACCGGATCATCTTCTACGCGCTCGGCATCAAGGATGACACGCAGGCGGGCGATACCGACGCGCTCTATACCAACGACAACGTTTTTTGGCTCGAGGAGGGGGTCGCGGGGGCCCTCATGAATCAGGGCCCGCCTCCCCCCGCCACCCTTGGCGACGCCATCACCCGGTTCACAGCGACGATGAAGTTCCGGAAGGACGTCTGGTACATGAAGAACGCGGTGCCGGGCACGCACGATTTCTACTTTGCGAAGGCCCCCGATCTCAAGACATCGGCCGTGACCTTCACCTTGCACCATCCGGCGCCCGACGGGACCTTCTCGTTGACGCTGCGGCTGCAAGGGGATGATCCGAACGGATACGCGCACACCGTCTCCTTCAGCGTGCGCAACTCGACGGGGACCCACCTGGTCGGGACGGCGAGCTTCACCGGAAAGGCCACGAAGACGTTCTCCTATACGGGGCTTTCCTCCTCGTGGCTCGTCGACGGGCAGAACGATCTCGTCTTCGTGTGCGATGCCGATTACATGTACCTCATCAATGATTTCACGATGGACTACACGGCCCTCTTCATGGCGCACGGCGACGAGCTCGAGTTCGCGGTGGACCAGCTCGTCGACCCGAGGACGATCGAGATCACGGGCTTCGCGGTGAACAGCGGCTGGCTCATCGACGTCACGAATCCGCAAAATCCTCTCGTCCGGGCGCTCTCTCCGGCGGATTTCGCGGCCGACGGGACCGCGTACAAGCTCGAGCTCGCGCTCGACGAGGACTTCTCGGCGCGGAGTTTCATCGCGCTCGGGGCCGACGCGGGAGACGTCATCGCGGTGCATTCGGTATCGGTCGACACCCCGTCGCACCTCCGCGAATCGACCGGGCCGTACCAGGCGCTCATCGTATCGCACGAGGATTTTATCCAGCGCATCGGCGAATACGCCGCGATGAGAGTGAGCCAGGGCTACCGGCTGATGACGGCGGACGTCCAGGACGTGTACGACGAGTTCAACGGGGGGCTCCCGAACGCGAACGCGATCAAGCGATACATAACATACGGTCTCAACCACTGGGGGGTCGAATATGTTCTCCTCGTCGGGGACGCGAGCGAGGATCACAAGCGGCTCTACCTCGGAGCCAACCCCGATCTGCAGGGTTCTCCCCCCGATTTCGTCCCGTCGTACACATACTCGACCTCTGTGAGCGGCACGTACGACGACGAGGTCATCTGTTCGGACAAATGGTACGCGTTTGTCGACGAGACCTTGCCCATAGCGGCGGCGGCCGGCGTGAGCGCGACGGACATTCTCCAGGGGGACGGCTATCCCGACGTCATCATCGGCAGGCTGCCCGTCGGGAGGGACGTCGAGCTGAGGGCGCTCCTCAGCAAGATCAATCGCATGGAAACGGCGTTGCCGGACGACGCGTGGAGGCGCCGGATCGTGCTCTTCGCCGACGACGCCTGGTCGGGCCGCGGAAGCGGCTACGTGTACAACTCATACGAGCAGGCGTTCCAGGACAGCACGGAGGCGTGCGGAGCGGCCATCGAGAGCGCGCTCCCCGGCGGATTCGACGTCCAGCGGCTCTACCTTGCGCAATACACGGATCCGA
>JBEKAW010000332.1:0-2510 GCA_050015715.1 Candidatus Krumholzibacteriaceae bacterium | reverse complement strand
CGATGACAAAGGCGAGCAGGGTGCCGATGTTCGTGAGCTCCGCGAGGATCCGGAGGGGAAGAAACGCCGCCATCGTGGCGACAAAACAACCCGTCAGGATCGTCGACTTCCACGGAGTCCTGAACTTCTCGTGCACCGCCCCGAAGAAGCTCGTCGGCACGAGCCCGTCCCGCGCCATGGCCAGCAGCACACGAGGCTGGCTCAGCATCATGACGAGGAGAACCGACGTGATGCCGGTGATGGCCCCGACGTCGATCAGGCGCTGCGCCCAGGGAAGGCCCCTTTGCCGGAAGGCGTCGGCGACCGGGGCGTTGATGTCGATCTGGTCGTACCGGACCATTCCCGTAAGAATCGCCGACACGGCGATATAAAGCACCGTGCAGATGATGAGCGAGGCGATGATGCCGATCGGGACGTCGCGATGGGGCTGGCGCGCCTCCTCCGCGTGCGTCGAGACGGAGTCGAACCCGATGTACGCGAAGAAGATGATTGCCGCTCCCGCGAGCACCCCGAGCGGGGCGCCCGCCTGGCTGGTCTGCCCCCACAGCGTATGACCGAAGAAACTGATGCCTGTGTATCCGAAAGGAGCGAACGGGTGCCAGTTCGCGGGATCGACGTAGAACGCCCCGACGACAATCACGAAGAGCACGATCAGGAGCTTCACGATCACCATCCCAGCGTTGAACCCGGCGCTCTCCCGGATCCCCTTGACGAGGATGAACGTGATGATCGCGGTGATCACGATCGCCGCGACGTCGAAGTATGCGCCGGTGGCGAAGAAATGCCCCTTGGCGGGGTCGAAATCGAATGGCGCGTTCCCGAACGCGAACGGGATATGAATCCCGAAACTCCCAAGGAGGTTCTGAAAATGGGCCGACCAGCCGTGCGCCACCGTTGAGGAGCCGACGGCGTACTCGAGCACGAGATCCCATCCGATGATCCATGCAAACAGCTCGCCGAGGGTCGCGTAGGCATACGTGAAGGCCGATCCCGCGACGGGGGCCATCGATGCGAACTCGGCGTAGCACATCGCGGCGAAGATGCAGGCGAAGCCCGCCGCGCAGAAGGAGAGGATCAACCCCGGCCCCGCCTTGTCGTGCGCCCCGACACCGGTCAGAACGAAGATGCCCGTCCCGATGATCGCGCCGACGCCGAGACTCGTGAGCGTCACAGGTCCCAGCACCCGGCGCAGCCGGTTCTCCCCCTTCATCTCCTCGAGCAGCAGACTGAGCGGCTTCCTCGCAAACAGCGGATTGCCCATTGATGCCCCTCTCCCTGTGAGTTCTTGTGCCGTGTTCAGCTGAGCTGTCGCGCCTTCATGAGCTCCCGGCTGAGGAGCCGACCTCGCGCGCGGGAGCGCCCGATTTCATTGCCCCCCACCTTATAGAAATCCCGAACCCGAGTCAAGAAATCAGAACATGATGCCGGCGGTCACCGCGAGCTCCCGTGTCTGCCAGTCGACCAGCCAATAGCCCCACTTCGATACGTTCGTGAGCCCGTGGCAGTATATTGCCTGCATGAAGACCGCGTGTCCGCCCGCGCGGAGCTCCATCCCGAGCCCCGCGTCCAGCGCGAGGTTCAGTCTATTGACCTCAATCCCCATGTCATAGCTGCTTTCCCTGCCGCCGAGCTCCTGCCTCGCTTCGGCGCTCCTGATGTACTCGAGCTCCGGCCCCGCGATCAGAAAGAGACGTCTCTCGCCGACGATCGCGACCTTCGCGAGCACCGGCACGGAGATGCGATCGAGCACAAATTCTCCCCAGCCCGTCTCCGTTCCCGCGGGAATCTCTCCACTGAGCCGCACCCTCAGATCGCTGTGATTCTTGAAATGATCGAATCTGAGCCCGCTCTGGAGCCGAACGCCGGGCATGAGCGAGAACTCGGCGAACGGGCCGATTGTGTAGCCTATCCCCCAGCCCGGATTCAGCCCGGCGACGGCGCTCGCGTAATGGATATAGCCGGCGTTGATCCCCCCGTAGACGCCCCAGTCGAGGAGCTCGAACGGCTGCGCGGCGAGCGGGGACAGACCGACGAGCACAAGGCACACCGTCAAGATCAAAGCCCTGCACATTGCGCGTTTCTCCTTCCATCTTTCGCCCGAGATAAGCATCAAACGACCTCCCCTCATTATCGCCCCGAGCCGGGGAAAATTCGAGATGTTCTTCGCCCCGGGCCGCGGGAGAAGGCGTCGCTCCCCAATAAAGCCCGTTGTGCGAGCCGTCGCCGTTTCGTATCTTTGGGAAACGCTTTGGCTGGAACGAAAGGAGCTTTCGATGAAAACCATGTCCATCCTCTTGCTGGCGGCTCTCGTGTGCGTCGCTCTCGGCGCCAACGCCTTCCCGGCGGAGAAACAATTCACCGTTCTCTCCCAGGACAGCATCCCCCTGAGCTACACCGTCCAGGGCTCGGGCGAGCCCGCCCTCGTGTTCGTCCATTGCTGGTGCTGTGACAAGAGCTACTGGAAGAATCAGGTGCCCTACTTCGAGAAGAAGTATACGGTCGTCACGCTC
>JBEKAW010000331.1:0-2513 GCA_050015715.1 Candidatus Krumholzibacteriaceae bacterium | reverse complement strand
AGAAGGCGTGGCCCGAGCACACGCCGCTCCATCTCAAGGTCCGCCAGGAGGTGTACCAGTGGAGCGAGGACGGCTTGAACGACTTCGTCGGCGTGCACTACGAGATCACGAACCAGGGCGGAAAGTACCTCCAGAACATCTATGTCGGGATCTACGCCGACCTCGACGCGGGGCCGAGGGACATGCCGAACTACTACAAGGACGACCAGATCGGCTGGTGGTCCGGCATCTACTGCGCGCAGGTCAACGGCATCGAGATACCCGAGAAGTTTCACGCCATGTACGTGTACGATAACGACGGGGACAACGGAAGGACGAAAGGGTACTTCGGCGTCGTCCTCCTCGGGAGCTCGCTCGACCCGCCGGGATACAGCAGCAAGCCGCCGAACGCCATCCGTATCTTCACCGGGCTGCTCCCGTATGAGCGCGGCGGCGAGCCGATCAACGACTATGAGCGATACGACGTCATGTCGTCCGGAGTCTGGCAGGCCCCGACCGACGCGCCGAATGATTACAAGGCCCTCATGAGCGTTGGCCCGTTCTACGGCCTCCCGCCCGGCCAGTCGATACGGCTCGATATCGCGTACGTCGCCGGCGAAGGGCTCGACGGTTTTCTCGGGAACGCGGCGATGGCGAAGCTCGTGTACAACGGCATCTGGGTGGACAAGGACAAGAGATCGAGCACGGGCGTGAACGGGCGGGAGACGCCGCTCGTCGGGCCCCTCGACCAGTTCGACCCCGACGTATGTGACGCGACGGCGCAGAGCCTCAAGGTGAACAAAGGGGACACGATCTGGTCCAACGAGGACTGCAGGCAGGAGCAAGAGCTCTGGAACTATCCCGGATGCTACAAGGGGAGCATGCAGTTCTCCCAGTTCCAGACCGGCATAGGCGGGAGGGAGTACCAGGTCAACTGGATCACGAGCACGGTGACCCCGCCGCCGAGCATGCGCGCCGTCCCCGGCGACGGCAGGGTGAGCCTGATCTGGGACAACCTGAGCGAGATAACCCCCGATCCGGTCACGAGAACGATCGATTTCGAGGGCTACCAGGTGTGGAGGGCCGACGATTGGCACCGGCCGCTCGGGACGACGATCGCGAGCGGGCCGAGCGCCGATCTGTGGCATCTGCTCGACAGCCGCGATCTCGTGAACGGCATCGAGCCCAACAACGATCTCAAGAAACCGTGGCGCGACGGGGGCTATCAGTACGAGCCGCTTCAGCAGGTAAAGGACCGGGCCGTGTTCCTCAAGGCATTCGAGCAAAATCTCTACTACGACCCGCTTGGCAAGGTTCCCTGTCCGCCGGGCATCACGGAGGCCGAGTGCGACACGTTCGAAGCGCTCGCGCGGTGGGACCTCGGGTTCGACGGCGGACGGCAGTACTACATGTACCTCGATCAGGAGGTCAAGAACGGCCTTCCGTACTTCTACTCCGTGGTCGCCTATGAACCGCTCTACGTCCAGGGAAAGCCGGCCGGAATCGGCCGCGTCGACTCGCCATATTCGAACTTCGTGTTCGCCGAGCCGCGGTCGAATGCGCAGGCGCCGGCGGCGTTCGCCGAGACGGGAGTCTACGTCGTTCCGAATCCCGTCACGCACGAGTCGATTGCGCCGTGGAATCTGGATCCCAACAACGCGGATCCCTCGGGGGAGAAAATGGAGTTCAGGCATCTCCCGAAATGCAAGAGCACCGTGCGCATCTATACGCTCGCGGGGGACCTCGTGCAGACCCTCAGCCACGACGGGAGCGGCGGGGACGGCACGGTCGCGTGGAACCTCGTGTCGCGGAACGGGCAGACCGTCACGAGCGGCGTCTATCTCTTCAGCGTGGAGCCGGGGGACCGCCGCTTCTCGAGATTCGTCGGCAAATTCGTCGTGATACGGTGATCGCTATGCGGAAGACAACGATACTGGTGTTTCTGGCTCTCGTCTCGGGCCTCGCCTACGTCATCGGCTGCGACGACAACGCGTTCATCGGCGACACGAGGGCCAACAAGCCGCCGACGATCCGGCTTACCGGCGGACCTCCCGAGGGGGATACGACGAGCTACCGCATCAAGTTCAGCTGGATGGGATACGACGTCGACGGGAGGGTCGATCGGTACGAGTACGTCATGTGCGACGGAAACCCGCTCGGCTTCAACCCCGCGGACACCGCGGGGATCGACAAATGGAAGAGAATAACGCGCACGGACAGCACGTTCTCCTTTTCGGCCGACGAGCAGGAGGGCGGATCGGTCGTCGTCGGAACGAACAAGTACTCGTCGTTCTGCGAGAGGGTGCACACCTTCTTCATCAGGGCCGTGGACAACAAGGGAGCCCGGTCCGGGGCGGCCTACCGGTCGTTCACCGCGAAGACGCTCGCGCCGTACGCGGTCATCGACTCTCCGAAAAACCCGTACCCCGGACGGGAGCAGTCGCTTCCCGCGCGCATCAGATTCCAGTGGCACGGGGAAGACCCGATCGACCAGACCTGGAACATTCAGCTGCCCGAATCGATCCGCTACTTTC
>JBEKAW010000330.1:0-2527 GCA_050015715.1 Candidatus Krumholzibacteriaceae bacterium | reverse complement strand
ACCGCGATACCGATCGCGCTCGGGCTTTTCGGGATCGCGGCGAACTGGCGCCGCGAGCGGAAGGTGCTGGTGCTCAACGCGACGAACCTGCTCGTGAACTCGCTCGGGCTGATTCTCTTCCTGAACTTCAGCGCCAACGAGGTCCGCGAGCGCGACTACTTCTACGACCCGGCGTTCTACTTCTTCGCCGTCTTCATCGGCATCGGCGTGACCTCGCTCCTCGTGGGGGCGGCCGAATGGGCGAAGGGGAAGGGCAAGGAGGCCGTGGGGTACGTCGTGCCGCTCGGGGCGCTCTGCGTGTTTCTCTCGATTCTCCCCGCGCACCACAACTGGTTCGAGCACGATCAGTCGAAGAACTTCATCGCGCACGACGTCGGCTACAACATGCTCGCGGGCCTCGAACCCGAGGCTATCATCTTCGTCAACGGCGACAACGACACGTATCCGCTCTGGTACATGCAGAACGTGGAGCACTTCCGAACGGACGTGTGCATCGCCCAGCTGAGCCTCCTCAACACGGACTGGTACATCAAGCAGCTGCGGGACCGTGAGCCGAAGGCGCCCATAACCCTCACCGACGACGAGATCGCGCGGCTGCATCCGGTCGCCCTCGCGAACGGGTCGGTCGCCTGGAAGAACGACCTTCTGGTTCAGCACATCATCCAGGCCGCGGACTGGAAACGGCCGTTGTACTTCGCGAAGACGGTCGCCCAGGAGGAATGGCAGCCCTACGAACGGTACCTCGAGTCGCAGGGGCTCGTGATGCGGCTCGTTCCATACCAGGGAGACCGGTTGATCAACGGGTTCCTCATGCGCAGAAATTTCGACGAGATCTTCAAGTTCAGCGGGATTCTCACGAAGGACTGGCGGGTCGACAACTCGCTGTACAAGGAAAACGATCTCGACGTCATTCTCAACAACTACGGCGTCGCGGCGGCGGAGCTCGCGAACACGCTCGGGAAAGACAAGGACTATGCCGGGGCGGCGCAATGGATGGAAATCGCGCTTCGCTTCGATTCGGGGCTCAAGCCGGCGAGCATTATGCTCGGGACGTACTACTACCTGAACAATCAGCGGGACGAGGCGATCGCCCAGTTCCGGAAGATGATCCAGGTCGACCCGGGCGAGGCGGAGTACTGGCTGCGACTCGCGTGGATCTATGGAGAGGATCAGCCCGCCGTCGCGCTCCGGACGATCGATGAGGCGATCTCGCGCATCCCCGACGGCCGTCAACTCTACATCGACGGTTTCCGCTACGCGGCGCACGCCGGGCTCGTCGATTCCGCCAAACGGTACATTCAGCGCTGGCTCGAACGGCATCCGGACGATAACGAGATGCGGAGCGCGTTCAGCGACGTCGACAGCCTCATCCGGGCGGATTACGGCGCGCCCGCGGGGGCGCGGTGAAACCCCGGACCCGCAGGTGACGGCTCCGGCCGGGACGGATCGATCGAGAGGAAATCGCAGAATGTCTGAAAAATCCCTGAAAAGGCTGCTGGCGCTTCTCGTGTTTCTCGTTCCCTTCGTCACGTACCTGCGCACCATGGCGCCGAGCGTTTCCTTCTGGGACAGCGGCGAGTTCATATCGACGTGCTACATTCTCGGGATCCCGCATTCTCCGGGCACGCCTCTCTACGTTCTCGTCGGGCGCGTGTTCAATCTGTTTCCGCTCCCGATGAGCGTCGCGCAGAAGGTGAACTTTCTCTCGGTCGTCTTCGCTTCGCTCTCGACGCTCATGGGATACCTCGTCATGGTGGCGACGGTGCGGTTCATGTACCCCGCCCTGAAGGGGGGTCTCGCGCGGTTCATGACGTGCGCGGGCCCGTTCGCGGGGGCCATGTATATCACGTTCTCCAGCACCCATTGGGGAGACTCGAACGAGACCGAGGTATACGCCCTGAGCATCTTCGTGATGGGGCTCTGCACGTGGCTCGCGCTCGAGTGGTACCGGAACCCCACCGGTCGCGCCGCCGTGAAGGGAGCCGCGGAGGGGGAGGAGCGCCTCGAGCGCTCGCATGCGCGAGGGCTCGTATACCTGATCGTCTATCTCCTCGCCCTCGGGATCGGTTTTCATCTGGGCACGGTTCTCGTGTACGGGGGGATTTTCCTGCTCTTCCTGCTCGTGAAGGAGAAGGCGTTCGGCAACGCCGAGCTCATCATCTACAGCTTCGGCTTCGCGGTCGTTCTCGCCGATATGACGATGTACCATTCGTCGACGGCGACGATCGTGGGTCTTGCGATCTTTGCCGTGCTTGTTGCGTGGAGCACGGTGAAGAAGGGGCGTTTTGCGCTCGTTGCGACGGGGCTTCTCGCGCTCGGGATCTCGGTGCATCTCTACATGTATATCCGCTCGCACTGGGACCCCGCGATCGACATGGTCAACCCGCAGACGTGGAAGGCGATGTACGCGCACCTGCGCCGGGAGCAGTACCCGCCGATGAACATCTTCGAGCGGAAGGCGCCGTTCCTCTTTCAGCTCGGCTATTTCTGGGGATACTTCAGGGACCAGTTCCGGATGCTCGGCGAC
>JBEKAW010000329.1:0-2531 GCA_050015715.1 Candidatus Krumholzibacteriaceae bacterium | reverse complement strand
CATGAGGACGGAGGCGAGCTTCTTCGCGTTCGCGACGATCTGCCGCTGGTACGCGCGGAATTCCTCCGTCGCCGCCTCCTTGAAGCAGACCGCCTTGGCGGCGATCACGTGCATGAACGGTCCCCCCTGCGTGCCGGGGAAGTTGATCTTGTCGACCTCTTTCGCGTACTTCTCGGGGCACAGGATGAGTCCTCCCCGCGGCCCGCGGAGCGTCTTGTGCGTCGTCGAGGTGACGACGTCCGCGTACGGGACCGGATCGGGGTGGATCTTTGCGGCGACGAGCCCCGCGAAGTGCGCCATGTCGACCATGAGGACCGCGCCGACCTTGTCGCAGATCTCCCGCAGCCGCTTGAAATCCCACGCGCGCGCGTACGCGCTCGCGCCGGCGACGAAGAGCTTCGGCCTCTCGGCGAGCGCCTGCCTCTCGAGCGCGTCGTAGTCGAGCATCTTCGTCTCGCGGTCCACCTCGTAGTGGACGACCTTGAAGAACATCCCGGAAAAGTTGACGGGGTGCCCGTGCGAGAGATGCCCTCCGTGCGACAGGCTCATACCCATGATCGTGTCGCCGGGCTTCAGAAACGCGAGGTACGCCGTGATGTTGGCGCCGGTGCCCGAGTGCGGCTGAACGTTCGCGTGCTCCGCCCCGAAGAGCGCTTTCGCGCGCTCGCGGGCGAGATCCTCCGCCCTGTCGACGAACTCGCAGCCGCCGTAGTACCGCTTGCCCGGGTACCCTTCCGCGTATTTGTTCTGCATCGGGTTCGAGAGCGCCGCGAGCACGGCACGGCTCGCGAAGTTCTCGCTCGCGATGAGCTCGAGCTGCCCCTGCTGGCGGGCGAGCTCCCCGCGCATCGCGTCCATGATCTCGGGATCGGTCTTTTCGAGATAGGTGAAGAGATTTTCCCCGTACATCGTCAACGCTCCTCGTACGCGCGTATCTTTTCGAGGCGCCGTGCGTGCCTCCCCCCCTCGAACGGGGTCGAGAGCCAGACCTTCACGATCTCGTCCGTCCTCGGGTCGCCGAGGCCCCGTTCGGAGAGCGCGAGCACGTTCGAATCGTTGTGCCGGCGCGTCATCCTGGCATCGTCCACGCTGCAGCAGAGGGCCGCGCGCACGCCGCGCACCTTGTTCGCGGCGATCGACATCCCGATCCCGCTCCCGCAGACGAGAATGCCCCGCTCGGCGCCGCCGGAGGCGACCGTCTCGCCGACTCGAAACGCGTAATCGGGATAATCGACGGCTTCGGTGCCCGGACAGCCGAGATCGAGGACATCGTGCCCTTCACCGGAGAGCATCGCGATGAGATGGGCCTTGAGAGTGAACCCGCGGTGATCGGAGCCGACGGCGATTTTCAAAGGATTCCTCCCGCACACGCGGCTCGCGTCCGCCCCGGGGGCTCGTTACGCGTGGAGGCCCGTTCCGGCTCGAGGCGCCTACTTGTAAACGGGCGTCATCCAGCCGTGCGTGTCCTTGGCCTCCATGGTCAGGTACTTGAAGAATACCTCCTGGAGCCTCTTCGTGACCGGGCCGGCCTTGCCGGCGCCGACACTGATCTTGTCGACGCTCCTGATCGGCGTGATCTCGGCGGCCGTCCCCGTGAAGAACAGCTCGTCCGCGATGTAGAGCATCTCCCGCGGGATGAGCTGCTCGGCGATCTCGAGGCCGAGCTCCTTCGCGATCACGATGACCGAGTCGCGCGTGATGCCGGGGAGCACGCTCGCGCCGAGAGGCGTCGTGAGCAGTCTCCCGTTCGAGACGAGGAAGATGTTCTCGCCGCTCCCCTCGCTCACGTATCCGTTCGTATCGAGCGCGATCCCCTCCTCGTAGCCGTTGAGACGCGCCTCCATCTTGATGAGTTGGGAGTTCATGTAGTTGGCCGCGGTCTTGGCCAGGGCCGGCAGCGTGTTCGGCGCGATCCGGCTCCAGCTCGAGACGCATACGTCGACGCCCTGTTCGAGCGCCTCGGGGCCGAGGTATTTGCCCCATTCCCATACGACGATGAACGCGTTGACGGGACAGTTCAGCGGGTATACGCCGAGCTCGTTGTAGCCGCGATACACGACGGGCCTGATGTAGCATTCCTTCATCTCGTTGGCCTTGACCGTCTCGACGCAGGCCTCCATGAACTTGTCGAAGGGAATCGAGGCCGGTTCCATGCGATACATCTTGGCTGAATTGTAGAGGCGCCTGATGTGCGGCTCGAGGCGGAAGATCATCGAGCCTTTCTTCGTGTTGTAGCATCGAATGCCTTCAAAGACCGCCGTGCCGTAGTGAATGACGTGGGAGCAGACATGAATGTGCGCGTCGTCCCAGTTGACGAAGGCGCCGTCCATCCAGATTTTCTTTGTTGGCTTCAAAGGCATCGTAGTGACCTCTCCTTTGTGTCGTTCCCCAAGCCGATAACTCAAGAAAAATTATAGCTTCTGCCCCTGGCGCGGGCAATCCCTATTTTTTCGTTTTGGGCTGAAAATTCCAGAATGTCTGAAAAGCATCACTTCGCAATTCTAAATATTTCAGCAAGGCGGTCGATGAGC
>JBEKAW010000328.1:0-2547 GCA_050015715.1 Candidatus Krumholzibacteriaceae bacterium | reverse complement strand
CGCGACGGCCATGGCTTCGCCCGCGCGCGAGGCGGCGGTCAAGGAATGGGGACGTCTCCGGAAGATGTCGCCGAGCTCGGCCGAGTACATCGTCTCGCGGACGTACCTCGATTGGATCCTCGAGCTCCCGTGGGAGCGCTCGACGCAGGATATCCTCGACATCGAGCGGGCGCGCCGCATTCTCAACGCCGACCACTACGACCTCGATCAGGTGAAGGAGCGCATCCTCGAGTTTCTCTCCGTCAAGAAGCTCAAGAAGAGTCTCAAGGGCTCGATCCTCTGCTTCGTCGGCCCGCCGGGAGTCGGGAAGACCTCTCTCGGGAAGAGCATCGCGGGCGCGCTCGGACGCACTTTCGTGCGGATGTCGCTCGGGGGCATCAAGGACGAAGCGGAGATCCGGGGCCATCGGAGAACGTACATCGGGGCGCTTCCCGGCAAGATCATCCAGGGGATCCGGACGGCGGGAAACAACAATCCGGTCTTCATGCTCGACGAGATCGACAAGCTCGGAGCCGATTTCCGCGGCGATCCGGCATCCGCGCTTCTCGAGGTGCTCGATCCCGAGCAGAACAACTCCTTCGAGGATCACTACATCAATATTCCGTTCGATCTCTCCCGCGTGATGTTCATCACGACGGCGAACGTGCGCGACACGATCCCGGCGCCGCTCCTCGACCGGATGGAGGTGCTCGAGCTCCCCGGCTACATCACCTACGAGAAGACGCGGATCGCGAAGCGCTTTCTCATCCCGCGCCAGCTCTCGGAAACGGGCGTACCGGAGTCCCGGCTCGTCATCACCGACGAGGCGGTCGCCGCGATCGTCGAGCGGTACACGCGGGAGGCGGGCGTGCGGAATCTCGAGCGCCGTATCGCATCGATCGCGCGGAAGACCGCGCGGAGGCTCGTCGAGCGCCGGATGGGCCCGTTCCGCGTCACCAGGACGAATATCAAGCGCTGGCTCGGACCGGAGGACTATCCCGAGGAGGAGATGCGGGCGCGTCCCGCCGTCGGGGTTTCGACCGGCATGGCGCGCTCGGCCGCCGGTGGAACGATCCTCTTCATCGAGGCGATCACGGTGAAGGGGAACGGGAAGCTCAAGCTCACGGGAAGCCTCGGCGACGTCATGAAGGAATCGGCCGAGGCGGCGTTGAGCTTCGTCAAGTCGCGCTACGCCGGCGAGGCCGCCGAGAACGACTTCTTCGGGGTGTACGACATTCACCTCCACGTTCCGGCGGGCGCGGTGCCGAAGGACGGTCCGAGCGCCGGGGTCGCCATCGCGACGGCGCTCGCCTCGCTCGCCCTGCACGAGAAGGTCCGGAACGACGTTGCCATGACGGGGGAAATAACGCTCACGGGCAACGTTCTCCCGGTCGGCGCGATCAAGGAAAAGGTCATCGCGGCGCACCGGGCGGGCATACGGGAGATCATTCTTCCGCGCCTCAACGAGAAGGACGTCGAGGAGATTCCGAAGCGCATCATGAGGGACATGCGGTTCCGGTTCATCGACCGGATCGACGAGGGAATAGCTCTCGCGCTCGCGACGGGTCCCGCGCGGAGGCGGCGCACCGTGAACGGGAGGCGGCGCCATGCGCGAGCCTGAGGAGGGACGGTACCTCGTCCCGCGTCTGTTCTCCTATTTCGCGCGGAGCTTGGGGAGAACGCATCCGTTTCACCTTCCCGCCGATGTGGCGAACGCCTCGTCCCTCATCTTCATCGACTCGGGGGACCTCGTCGACCTTTTGTTCGCGGCGCCCGTCATAAATTTCTTCGGCACCCACTTTCCGCATATCAAGACGACGATCCTCGTCCGGAACGCGGACGCCGAGCTGGTCAAGGGGCTCATGCGCGTGAACGCGATCATCTCGTACGATCCGCGCCAGCTGAAGATCTACTCGGCCGATTACCTCGCCCTCGCGCGGAAGCTCAGGAAGAAGAAGATGGACGTCGTCATCCTCCTCGACCGGCGCTTCTCGTTCGAACGGCATCTCCTCGCGTTCGCCGTCGGCGCGCCGATACGGATCGGCTTTGCCCACCCGCTCGCGTTTCCGTTCATCAATTGCGAGGTTCGCCTTTCCGAAGGCGGATACGAAGGGAAGAAGATGCCGCGGATACTTCAGGCGATCGGGGTCGCTCTCCCCGAGGGGTGGGACAGCGTTTCTCTCGTCCCGCGCGAGGTGCAGCACGCCCGCCAGCTCAAGCATTTCTGGAAGCCGGAGAAGGATCTCCTCATGGTCGGGCTCGACCCGAGCGGCAGCAAGACGAGGCACCACGTGATACCGGAGATCATCGCGTATCTCGCGAACAACCTCGCGAGCCGCCGGCGCGCGAAGTTCCTCATCTTCGCGAGTCCCTGGGAGGACAAGCTCGTGAAGGATCTCTCCCGGGAGCTCAAGGGGGAGGTCATCGATCTCAAACCGGAGAATCTGACCGAGACCGTCGCGCTTCTGTCGCAGTGCGACCTGTTCCTCGCGGGCAATACGAACCTGTTCCATTTCGCGGCGGCGCTCGGCGTGCCGGCGATCGGACTCTTCACGAGGTTCGACCGCT
>JBEKAW010000327.1:0-2550 GCA_050015715.1 Candidatus Krumholzibacteriaceae bacterium | reverse complement strand
TCCGCGTGGAAACACCTCGACCCCCTCGGCATTCCGATCACGGGCAAGGGCAGGCGAATCTCCGACTTCGACACGGGCATCGACGTGTTTCATCCCTCGTTCTTCAAGGCCGACGGCGACACGTTCAACTGGATCGACGTCGATTTCAGCGGGACCTTCACGCCGGGCGTCGACTGCGTCGATCTCAACCGGAACGGAATCGCCGATGCGAACGAAAAGCTCTCGTACTTCGACGGCCGTATTTACGACCCGGCGCACGTCTGGGGCCCGGTCAGCCCGAGCAACCTGGGGAACGGCTACCAGACGTACTGGGATTGGATCTACAACGACGCGAACGGCAACTCCCAGCGCGACTACGGCCCGGGGGCCGGTTATACCGACAGCTCTCCGTCCTTCGGCGAGCAGGTCTTCATCGTCCTCGATACGAACGGTAACGGTTCTCTCGATCCCGGCGAGAAGCTCGTCGCGCTCAAGACCTCGAAGGTCTACGCGACGCTGGTGACGGGCGCGGTCGAGCACCGGCGCGGGGTCGACCTCATCCATAACGAAGCCGACGTGAGCGGCCACGGCTCGTCGGTCGCGGGTATCCTCGCGGGAGGCGCCGTCGGCCACCACATCTTCACCGGCATCGCCCCCGACGCCGAGATACTCGAGGGATACTTCTTCTCGGGAAATCCGATCTCGGCCCTCATCCCGTGGGCGCGCTCCCGCGGCTCGAACGTCATGCTGTACGAGTTCGGCGGCTTCGTGTGGGACTACCTCGACGGTTCGTCTTCGGACGAGCAGATCATCACGGCCATGAACGACACTGTCATCCAGGTGATTCCCTCGGGAAACCTCGGCAGGGGCCACAAGCACGCGATCTCGACGGTCGCGGGGGCGGATTCCGTCGTGCTCCAGATCACGATGCCCATCGTGAGCGGCACGAGTCTCCTGACGATGTACAATACGAACCTCTGGAGAACGTCCCTTGCGAATCTCACGTTCCGTCTCAAGAGCCCGAAGGGCGGCATGGTCACCCTCACGGGGAACGTCTCGGGCGTCAACGGGTACTACGTCTGGTTCGACGCCTCGACGAGCCCCCGGGGCACGTGCGACATGGATATCTACGTCAGCAACAATTCGAACCCGAGCCTCACGGGGACGTGGGAGCTCCACGTCGTCAACAAGACCGCGAGCCCGATCGAGGTCATCAGCAACGTCGCCGACGACGTCACCTCGTGGAACGGCGGCGCGGAGTTCCTGAACAACTACACCGACCAGCGCAACGTCACGTGGCCGGCGACGGCCGACGGCGCCTTCGTGCTCGGCTCGTACTCGACGCGCGGCTTCGAGGGATACAACGGCGTCGGCGGCGGCTCGATTCAGGTCGGGCAGATCAGCCAGTTCAGCGGGCGGGGCGTCCGCATCGACGGGAGACACCTCCTCGACATCGCAGCCCCGGGAAACTACGACGTCTATACGACGCACTCCTCGCAGGACAGCTCGGGCTACCCCATCGGGAGCTACACGCAGTTCAGCGGCACGAGCGCGGCGGGGCCCCACGTGGCCGCCGCGTGCGCCCTCGTCGAGCAGGCGTTTCCCTCGGCGAGCATGAAGGACGTCGCCTCCCTCATCACGACGCACGCGGGGACCGACGCCTTCACGGGCGCCGTCTACAACGACACCTGGGGATGGGGAAAGCTGCGGATTCTTCACGCGATAGGCGTTCCGACGGGCGTGGACGACATGGCGCGCGGCTCGCGGGCCCCGAAGGTGTACCTCGACCAGAACTACCCGAACCCGTTCAACCCGACGACGTGGATTCCATTCTATCTGCCCTCGAACGGGCTTGCGAGCATCAGGATATACGACGCGCGCGGCGAGCTCGTGAAGGTGCTCAGAGAGAAATGGCTCCCCCTGGGAGCCCACAGCGTCCGGTGGAACGGAGATGACGGCGCCGGACGGAGCGTCGCCTCCGGAATCTATTTCTGCGTCCTGAGATTCGCGGGCAACGTGCAGACGAGGAAGCTCGTGCTCCTGCGGTAGGGGAAACATGAAAGCAGCCAAAGCATCGGTGCCGGTACTCCTGTGCGTTCTCGCGGCCGCTCTCGCGATCGCGGCGCCGGCACGGTCCTCGACCGTGCATCTGACGATCACATTCGGCGCCCCGAAGCTCGAGTCGCTCGCGGGAGGCTTTTCGCTCGTCACCTTCCCGGCGACCGTGCAGGCGGGCAAACCCGGCGAGCCGAGCTACCCGTTCCGCGGCGTCCAGGCGCTTCTCCCTCCGGGCGAATCGGTCTCGGCGGCGACGGTTGAGAGGAGCGGCTGGACGCTCGTCGGCGGCTCGAACAAGCTCTTCCCGGCCCAGGCGACCGTCCCGAGCACGGAGCTCGCCGGCACGAAGCCGGCGCTCCTGTACCGGTCGGCGGCCTATGAGGTCGACACCCTCGTGCAAGCGCCGGAGCCGGTCTTCACGACGCATTACCTGAGAGGGCATGCGATCGCGACGGGCGCCGTGAGCCCCGTTGGATTCCGCCCGGCCTCGGGCGAGGTCGGCTACTACGGCAC
>JBEKAW010000326.1:0-2569 GCA_050015715.1 Candidatus Krumholzibacteriaceae bacterium | reverse complement strand
GCGGCGTAGATGCGGCTCACGGCTCGCTCCATGAGCGCGCGGCTCAGGGCGATGTGCGTCTCGTCGTCCTTCGCGACGACGAGAAGCCCGGAGGTGCCCGCGTCGAGCCGGTGAACGATGCCGGGCCTCAGAACCCCTCCGATTCCCGACAGGTTCGTGCAGTGCGCGAGAAGCGCGTGGACGAGAGTGCCTGTCTCGTGCCCGGGCGCGGGATGGACGACCATCCCCGGCGCCTTGTTCACGACGAGGAGATGCTCGTCCTCGTACACGATGTCGAGGGGAATGCTCTCGGGGACGATCTCGAGCGGCTGGGGCGGGCTGAAGGCGAGCTCGATCCGCTCCCCCTGCCGCACCTTCTGCGCGCTCTTGTGCGCGCTCGTGCCGTCCACATGGACGTCGCCCGCGAGGATCGCCTTCTGGATTCGCGAGCGCGAGAGCTCCGGTATCTGGGCGCTCAGGAACGAATCGAGGCGTTCGCCGCCGTCGTCTTCATCGACGAGAAAATCGAAGGATTTCTTGTCCGTCAAGGCTGCTCCCGAAGGACCGGTCCGTCATCCTTCGAGTCCGAGCCGGGGTGCAGGACGTATCCGAGGATGAGGAGCGCGGCCCCGATCGTAACCGCGATATCGGCGACGTTGTACGTCGGCCAGCGGTGCGCGCCGAACCCCATGTCGATGAAATCGAGCACCTCCCCCGCCGCGAGGTGGTCGATGAGGTTGCCGAACGCGCCTCCGAGGATGAGGCCGAGGTAGATCCGTTTGTGCGCGGGAGCGAACCGCATGCGGTACGCGAAGTAGACGAGCACGCCGATGGAGATGATTCTCACGACGAGGAGAAGATGCGTCGCGTTCGAGAGAAGGCCGAGGACGGCCCCCCGGTTCCTGCTCAGCGTGAAGCGAAGAACGCCGTCAAGGACGTCGGCGCCGCCGCTATACTTGAACAGCTCCCAGATGATGCGCTTGGAGGATTGGTCGAGAATGACGACGAGAGCCGCGATCGCAAAGTACAGCACCGATCAATGTCCCCTCTCGAGCTTCTCTTTCTTGTCCTTGCACTTGATGCAGAGCTCCGCGGCCGGCACCGCCTCGAGCCGCTTCTCGGATATGAGATCGCCGCACTCGATGCACAGTCCGTATTCTCCGCGATCGAGCCGCTCGAGGGCCGCCTCGATGGACTTGAGGTACTGGCCTTCCTGATCGGCGTAGTAGTAGTTCTTTTCCTTTTCCATGTAATCGGTGCCGAGATCGGCGAGGTGGTTCGAGTACGACTGCTTCGCGGCCTCCTGCTCTTCCGCGGACTCGTTGATCGCCTCGGTGATCCGCCCGAGCTCGCGAAGGATCCGGTCGCGCTCGGCGAGGAGTCTCCCGCGGTAGTGCGCGAGCTCCTGCTTCGAGAGCTTTCTCTTCTTCGCCTCGACCTTCTTCTCGACTTTTTTCTCGATTTTCTTTTCGGCCTTCTTCTCGATTTTCTTCGCCGCCTTCTTCACGGTCTTCTTTTGGACCTTCTTGACGGCCTTTTTCACGGCCTTCTTGATTGTCTTCTTCTGAGCCATCGACTGATTCTCCTTGCATCGGTCCGGACGCTAAAGGCGCTTCATCCACACATCGATGGAGTGCTCGCCGATATCGAACGACGTCGTGCACTCCCAGCTTTTTTCGCCCTCTTCGAGCAATTCGGCGAGCGTTTCCATGCAAATATGCTCGCCGAACTGGCGCAGCACAACAGAAACTTCCTCGGGGGCGCGGAACGAGAGTCCGATGCGATCGCTCACCTCGAACCCGGATTCCTTCCGGAAATTCTGGATGCGATTGACGAGCTCGCGCGCGACCCCTTCCTTGATAAGCTCCGGGGTCAGGCGCGTATCCAGAACGACCGTCAGATCTCCATCGGTCCCCGAGACAAAGCCTTGGGCGGTCTCTTGCAGGATTTGTACCTCTTCCTTGGTGATAACCTCTTTTTTACCAGCAAGTTCGACGGAAATCTCTCCTTTCGAGAGGAGTGTCTTGATGCTCCCGGCGTCGAGCGCCTCGAGCATGGCGGCCGCCTGCTTCATGCTCTTCCCGAAGCGTTTGCCGAGCTTCGAGAAATCTGCCTTAACTCTATATGTAACATAGACTCCCGGATCGTTGAGAAGTGTGATCTTCTTGATATTGAGCTCGTCGCGCACGAGGTACGCGAACTCCTCGCTCCCGAGCCACTCCGTCTCCGTCGGGTAGGGGCTGTGGATGAAGATCTCGGCGAGCGGCGTGCGGACCTTGACCTGGGCCGCATGGCGCAGGGAATGGCCCACGGAGACGGTCTTCAGCACCCCCGCCATCATCTTCTCGAGTCCGAGGTCGATGGCCGCCTCGTCGGGCGCCGGGTAGAGCTCGAGATGAACGCTGTCCTTCGAGCCGCCGAGCCTCCGGTACACCGCCTCGCTCAGGAAGGGGATGAACGGGGCCGCGAGAATCGTGACCCCCGCGAGCGCCCGGTGGAAGGTCTCGTACGCCGCCAGCTTGTCGTCCGACATCTCGTTCTTCCAGAAGCGGCGGCGGCTGCGGCGGAGGTACCAGTTCGAGAGCTCGTC
>JBEKAW010000325.1:0-2593 GCA_050015715.1 Candidatus Krumholzibacteriaceae bacterium | reverse complement strand
CCGGGCAGTGGAAGGACAGAAGCTTCTGCTACTACGGTCCCGACAGGGACTATATCCAGCAGGGCGAGGATATCAGCGATCTCGTAAGCGGCGATACGCTCCAGATCCAACTCGCTGCCTTTGATATGTGCGACGTGTGGTACCTCGTGATGGGCAACTGCGCTCAGCATACGCCGTCCCCCTGGTTCGACAACCTGCGTCTCTACCGGTACAAAACGTCGGGACCCCAGTGGAACGCGCGCGAGCTCGACCTGTTCCAGGATAACTTCCCCGGGGACGAGTTCGACATCGAGAGCTACGTGCGGGCCGACGAGGCGAATGACATCAACACGAACGACAACCCGATCATCCGGCCCGGCGACTCTGTCGTGGTCGGCGTGGCGTCGCCTCTCGGCGGCGGCATCGCCGCCGCTCCGGGGGGCGGTCCCGCGGTGCACATCCACGTGAGGTGCACGTACATCGGCCCGCTTCCGATGAAGCCGAACCTCTACGGTCCGGCGCTCGCGGGAAGCACCGTGCACGGCACGGCCCCGCCGGTCACCGTGAACTACAGATACATCAGCGATGACGGTGTCTGGACGATCATCCAGTGCGACACGGCGCGGACGGGCGGCGGGGTTAATATGGACAGGTACTGCGTCGATCTCAATGATGCGCTTTTCACGAGGGGATACCAGATCGAGTACTACTTCACCGCGGTCGATAATGCGAGCGAGGAATCTGCGTTCCCCCGCTACGCGCGGTCGGGCCCGCCATACTACGAGTTCACCTGCCTCCCGACGAGGAACAGCGATTTTCTGTTCGTCAACGACTGCGACGACCGCGGCGGCGGCTGGAGAGGCGGCGCCGAGAGCTACTGGGTGCCGACGTTCAATGCCGTGCTTCCCCCTCCGAACAACAACGTGGACATCTACCATGTGAACAGCCCCACCTCAGGCGTCTCGAACGGCCCGGGGAGCCGCGCCAAGAACAGGCAGCTGACGGATCAGTACTACAATATCGTCTGGGACAGCGGAGACCTCTCCTCGATCACGATCTCCGACGGCATGACCCACAGCGACAAGTCGAACGACTGCGAGATGCTCATCGACTGGATGAACTTGAGCGAGCACTACTGCGGTCTATGGATCTGCGGTGACGGCATCGCCGCGGATCTGACCGGCGACGCATCGACGAGCGCGCTCACCCTCATGCACACCAAGTGCGGCGTGACGCTCGTCAATGACAGCTACTTCGATCTGACCGGGGGGCGCACGGCGGGCGGGGTCATCAACCCCCTCATCACGGGGGACACCGATGCCGGCATCTTCGGGCACGCCGGTGTGCCCGACCAGTTCTACATCTTCGGCGGCTGCCCGGCAATCAACAAGTTCGACGTGCTCGACAAGACGGCGAACGGCAAATGGGCGCTCGACTACCCCCCGTACAACGGCACGAGCTACCATGCGGGCATCGAGAGCATGTGGAAGAACGGGGCCGGCGCCGACGTCCGGACGATGTGGTTCGGGTTCAGCTACCAGTTCATGCGCGATGACCTGGGAAGGGCGCCGATCGACCGGTTCGAGATCGCCAATGACGTCTTCCAGTTCTTCCAGAACACCGTAAACATCGACATCACGCCGGCTGTGACGCCGAAGTCCTATAGGCTCGCCCAGAACTTCCCGAACCCCTTCAACCCGTCGACGACGATTCGGTACGACATGAAAGAGAAGGGGCTCGTGCGGATCAAGATCTACAACGTCGCGGGCGCGCTCGTTCGCACCGTCGTGGACGGCCCGAAGGACGCCGGGGCCTATTCGATCGCCTGGGACGGGAGAAACAACACCGGCTCCGCCGTGGCGAGCGGGATCTATTTCTGCAAGATGGAGGCGAAGGGATTCGCGGAGACCAAGAAGATGGTGCTCCTGCGGTAATCGAAGCCATTGCTGACGATGGAGGGGATATGCAGATGAGAAGACTCTGTTTCGTCGTGCTCTGCGTTTGCATCGCGGCGCTTCTCGCCGGTTCCGCGTCGGCCCGGGATCGCATCGAGCGGGGCCTGAGGCCGGAGCAGCCCCGGACGGAGACCGACCTGAACGAGCAAATCGATCCCGGCCTGCGCGGCCTCTACAATGAGGCGGCGGTCGACACCTACTGCATCGTCTGGTACGATTTCGAAACACTGAACTGGCAGGGGTGGTCGCGGCTCGATCTCACGGCCCAGAGAGACACCTTCTTTCACGTCGATGATTTCGCGGGTCTCGGCGGCGGCGATTTCGGGAGGCTCCACGCGCTCGAGGGGACGCGCTCCATGTGGTGCGGCGCGAGACCGAATCCTGCCGACCCGTACCTCTGTTCGTGGATGAAGGCTCCGGGGTACGGCAACGGCTGGGACCAAGCGCTCATGGCGGGACCGTTCTCCCTGGTCGGCAGGGTCACGATCTCGTACAAGATCCGCTGGGACTGCGAGCAGGACTACGACTTCGTCAGGGTCGAGTATGACGCGGGGGGAGGCGATTGGCAGTCGCTCGCCTCGTACACCGGGCACGGATACGCCGTCGCTTCAAACGTGCTCTACTTGACCCAGCCCACGACGAAGCTGCGCTTTCATTTC
>JBEKAW010000324.1:0-2616 GCA_050015715.1 Candidatus Krumholzibacteriaceae bacterium | reverse complement strand
CGAGGACAAGGACAAGCGGATCAAGAAAATGGGATGGGACGAGTACGGCAAGAAGGTCTCCGAGGCGGAGAAGAACCCGAAACATCGAAAGAAGTGACCCATGAAGAAGTACGCGATCATGACCATGAAGGGGGGGACGGGGAAAACGACGACCGCCGTGAGCCTCGCCCACGGCCTCTCCCTGTCCGGCAGGCGCGTGCTTCTCATCGACTGCGACCCGCAGCGCAGCGTCGCCGTGACGTTCGGCGTCGAGAGCGCGAGGGGGCTGGCCGATCTTCTCACGTCGGGCGACGTCGATATTCTCCAGATACGCGACAATCTCTTTTTCATCGACTCCGGGGGGCGCAAACTCGCGGAGGTCGAGCTCAAGCTCGGCCCCCGGGAACACCGCGAGCGGCGGCTCGCCGATTCGCTGAAGCATCTCAAGGGATGCGACTACGTGATCTGCGATTGCTCGCCGTCTCTCAACCTGATCAACATCAACGCGCTCGCCTACAGCGACGAGGTCATCATTCCGGTTTCGATGGACTACCTTTCGCAGGCCGGCGCGGAGCAGACCGCCGCGATCATCGAGGAGATCCGGACGCTCGAAAGCCGCAACCCCATCTCTTTCAGGCTGCTGCCGACCTTTTTCGATTCGCGCGTGCGGCTCTCGCACCGAGTGCTCGAGGATCTCCGCGAGCGCTTCGGGGACAGGATCTTCTCGACGGTCATCCGCATGAACGCCGCGATACGCGAGGCCCCCGGCCAGAACAAGACGATATTCGAGCACGCGCCCCTTTCGCGGGGAGCGTTCGATTACTACCATCTCACCGAGGAGATTCTCGGCTTCGAGCGATCGTGCGAGGAGGCCGCCGACGCGGCCCCGGGGCGCTAGCGCCTCGCGCCTGAGCGCAGCGTGGAGAAGGGTCCGGTATGGAGGATAATAAAGTGACGAGTTTCGAGCTCAGAGAAGAGATCGACCACGGCGGAAGGAAGTACTTTCTCCAGACGAGTCTCCTTCCGCAGAAGGGAGTCATCCAGAGCTCCTTCTTCAAGAACGGCGTTCTCTTCGACACGGTGCAAACGAGCATCGACGGCAAGGCGGCTCCCGACGACCTGAGACGCGCGGCGAAAGAGGCGCACCTCGAGAACAAGCAGAAGTTTCTGCTCGTTCTCGGCGCCGGCGATCGAATCCGCTCCACGGACGATCCGAAGCCCCATCTGAAGATCGCGCAGGTGCTCTTCATGCGGCATCTCTACCCGGAGGCGATACAGGAGGCGCAGAGATCGATCGACAAGGGCAACAGGGACTCGCTCCCCTTCATGCTCATCGGCGGGTCGCACTACGAGATGGGGAACTACGACAAGGCGCTCTCGGCCGCGACAACGGGGATCGACATCGCTCCGGAATACCCCGATGCCCATAACCTCCTCGGAAAGATCTACATGAAGCAGCAGAAATGCAAGCTCGCGATCGAGTGCTTCAAACGTTCGATCGCTCTCAACCTCTACTACGGCGAGCCGTACCTGAACCTCGCCCGCGCGTTTCTCCTCAACTCGATCGTGAAGGAGGACTACGAGCTCTCGCGCGATCTCGAAACGGCGTTCTCGACGAATCTCGACCGGGCGGTGCAGCTCGATCCGTACCTTCTCCACGAGCGCATCGAAGAGGCGCGGAGGCTTTTCAGGGACAACGACTATACGGGCGTTCTCGAAGCCCTCGAATCGGCCCAGCAGAGCTCGGTCCGCGGCGGGATCGACGGCATCGTCCTCGATCTCTACATGATGCTCATTTCGGATGGAGAGGAGTTCCGGGAGGAGGACGTCGAGAAGTATCTGGACCGGGTGCGGGAGATTGTCGACCAGAATCCGACCTTCGCCGACGGGCACAATACGCTGGGCATTCTGTATACCGCAAAATGCAAGATATTTATGGACAGGGCGAGCATCGCCTTCCGCAAGGCCCTCGAGATAAACACCAATTACCAGAAGGCTCAGAAAAACCTGCGGTTATCCGAGAACGACCGGCAGGGCATTTTTATCCTTCTTAAGGCGTTATTGGACTGAAGTTTGCTAATACTGGTTGGAGCCAGTAGAGGATTGGGCAGACATGGACAAACTGATCATTGATGAGGAATTCGCGGAAAACGTCGTTGTTCTGAAGCTCCACGGGATCGTCGACTCGGGGACGGCGCAGTTCCTCGAGGACAAGTTCAACGAGCTCGTCGCTTCGAACAGCGTGCGAATCGTCGCCGATCTCGGCGGCGTGAACTACATCAGCTCGGCGGGGTGGGGTATCTTCGTGGGAGAGATCAAGGGGATCAGACAGCGCAACGGGGACATCAAGCTCGCGGCGATGCATCCGGACGTGCGGGAAGTGTTCGACCTCCTCGAGTTCAATACGCTTCTCAAGCCGTACGGCACGAAAGAGGAAGCGCTGTCCGCGTTCGCGTCCCACCAGAATACAAAGATTAACGGCGCATGAAAGGAACTGAGCATGGAAGGGATCAACGTATCGTTTTCGAGGCCTGAAGAAAACCCGGACGTGTCGGTGCTGTCCGTTCAGGGGTACGTGGATACCACCACGTCGGCCGAGCTCGAAGAGAGCCTGAAGAGGCTCCTCAAGAAGGGCCG
>JBEKAW010000323.1:0-2627 GCA_050015715.1 Candidatus Krumholzibacteriaceae bacterium | reverse complement strand
ATCGACCCGATCCGAGAGATTGCGCCTCTTGAGCTCTTCCTTGAAGCGGTCAATAAGCGCCATTACGCCATACGCGAGACACCCCGTCCCCGCACAGATCACCACGCATGGTTTCCGCGGGTCCCTCCCCGCAGCCAGCTTCTCCTGCAGACTCTTGAGATCGGCGACCGATTCAAGCCTATTCATCGGACTGCACCTTCACGCCAAGGGAGGCGAGCACCTTGCCCGTCTTGGCGATCGTCATCTGTCCATGATATTCGTCATTTACAACGAGGATGGGACCCAGCGCGCAGGCGCCGAGGCAGTTCACCGTCTCGAGGCTGTACTCAAGATCCTTCGATGTCTCCCCCAGTTTGATTCCGAGGACCCGTTCGAGATGATCGGCGATCTGCGGGGCGCCCCGAACATGGCACGCGGTGCCCATACAAACGGTCAAGCGATGCTTTCCCTTCGGCGTGAGGCTGAACGCCCGGTAAAACGTAGCGAGGTGATACACGACGCTCTCGGGAACCCCGAGGTTTCTGCTCAAGGCGTCGAGCGCCTCACGCGGGAGATAATTGAACTCCCGCTGAATATCCTGGAGAATGGGAATGACGAAGCTCTTGTCGTTCCCGTATCTTTGAATGATCGCCTTGACCTTGTCTTCCATCGCCGTACCTTAGAGCATCGAAGCCTTGGCTTGCAGCTTCTCATATTCTTTCTTGACCCGTGCCTGGATCTCCGCGATCAGCTCGGGAGTCAGGTGTCTGAATCTGCCCTGCGGCTTCAGATACTCGGCAACGGGACGAAGCTCCGGAGTCTCGATCGTCATCTTGTACCTGCCTGTTTCAACCTCGTAGAGCGGGAACACTCCCGTCTCGACGGCGAGCCTGCCGATCCAGATCGCTTTCTCGCTCGGAAGCCCCCAGCCGGTCGGGCACACGGAAAGGATGTGAATGTATGCGGGGCCGTTCATATGGGCTGCCTTTTCCACTTTTCGCATGAGATCAAACGGATAGCTCGAGCACGCCGTCGCGACATAGGGAATATTATGTGCCACGGCGATCTCGGGCATGTTCTTCTTCCAGGTCACCTGGCCCGGCACCACCTTCCCCGAGGGGGAAGTCGTCGTGGAGGCGCCGAAGGGGGTCGCGGACGACCGCTGCACGCCCGTATTCATGTACGCTTCGTTGTCGTAGCACACGTAGATGAACTTGTGCCCGCGCTCGAAGGCGCCCGAGAGCGCCTGCAGCCCGATGTCGCTCGTGGCGCCGTCGCCCCCCATGCCGAGGAACACCGTTCCCTTGTCGGGAAGCTTCCCTTTGCGCACGAGCGCCTTCACGCCCGATTGGGCGCCCGTGATAACGGCGGCCGCGTTTTCGAACGCGACATGGATCCAGGGAACGTTCCAGTTCGTGAACGGGAACGGGGACGAGACGATTTCCATGCAGCCGGTCGCTGAAGCGACGACGACGTTCGATCCGAGCGCCTTCGCGACGAGCCTCACGGCGAGCGCCTCGGCGCAGCCCTGGCACGCGCGATGCCCCCGGGCGAAGTACTCGCGCTTCGTCACGAGTCTCGATGCGAATACGTTGAGCGATTCCATTATTCCCTGACTCCGTAAAAGATATAGTCCTCTTCGCGAATGGGCCTCTTGCCCTTGACGAGCTCCTCGGTCTTTCCGTACATCGCGACGAAGTCATCCGCCGTCACGTCGCGTCCCGCGAAACCGCAGAGGAAGTTCGCGATCGCCGGCATGTTCTTCTCCTGGTAGAGCGCCGCACGGATCTCGCTCGCGACGGGGCCGCCGGGGCCGCCGTATGAAATCGCGCGGTCGATGACGATGAGGTTCTTGATGCCCTTCGTCGCCGCGCGGATCTCGTCGAACGGGAACGGCCGCCAGAGACGGAGCTTGATCTGTCCAACCGGCTTTCCCTGCTCGCGGAGCTTGTCGATCGCGATCGATGCCGTCTCGCTGAAGCTCCCCATCGTGAGGAAGGCCGTCTCCGCGCCTTCGAGCTTGTATGTCTCAACCGATTCGTACTTCCGGCCCACGACTTTCTCCAACTCGGCCCACGCCTTCACGATGTGCGGTTTCGAGGCGATGAGCGCCGCGTCCTGATTCTTCTTGGCCTCGGAGAATATGCCCGGCATCCCGAACGCGCCCATCGTGATCGGCTTGTCGGGATTGAGCACGTTCACGGGCTTGAAATCGGGCAAGTATCTCTTGACCTGCTCTTCGGTCCAGTATTCGACCGCCTCGATCACGTGCGTCACGATGAACCCGTCGATGTTGATGATGACCGGAAGCGACACCGCCGGATCCTCGGCGACGCGGTAGGCGAACATCACGTGATCGAAAAGCTCCTGTCCGTTGTCGGCGAAAACCTGTATCCAGCCGCAGTCGCGAACGGACATAACGTCGGTGTGATCGTTCCAGATACTGAGGGGCCCCGAGAGGGAGCGATTCGCGAGGATCATGACGATGGGAAGCCGCAAGCTCGCCGCGATGAAGACGATCTCGTTCATGAGGGCAAGACCCTGCGAGCTCGTGCACGTGAAGGTGCGCGCGCCCGCGGCGACCGAGCCGCAGCAGACACTCATTGCGGAGTGCTCCGATTCTACGGGGATAAACTCGGCGTCAAGTT
>JBEKAW010000322.1:0-2658 GCA_050015715.1 Candidatus Krumholzibacteriaceae bacterium | reverse complement strand
CCCCCGAGATCGTACCGGGCGATCAGCCGCTCGGTCTCGGGGTTCATGCCGCCGGCAAAGACGATCCTGCAGGTGCGGCTCGTGAGAATTCCCTGCGCGGCGAGCATCTTGACCGCGTCGAGAAACCCTTTCGGAAAGGCGGGAGCGTCCGTGTAGCGGCAGAACGTCCCGAGATGGCTGATGACGAAGCATCCTTCCCCGAGACCCTCCAGGTACGCCGCGGGCGGGACCGGAGAGCGGGCCGCCTCGAGCTCCCGCGCGTCGAATCCGTTCGGTATCCAGTGAATCCGCCCGGCGCACCCGGGATAGAGCTCGCGGTACTCGAGGGCCGCCTCCTCGGTCGTCGCGATGATCGCGTCGGCGCCGCCGAAGCATATCCGCTCGATCCGCCTCTCGAGAGAGAGCCGCGCGCCGCCCGCGCGGAGGTACCAGTTGAGGGGCTCGAGCGTCCACGGATCCCTGAGATCCATGATCCACGGCTTTCCCGTGAGCCTCTTGAGAATGAGCCCGAGCACGTGGGCCGAGGCCGGCGGCGACGTCGTGTAGATCGCATCCGCGCCGCCGCGGCCGAGCTTCCCGCGCGCCGGAAGGAGCGCCATCGCCGTCCAGCGGACATGCTTGTCGGGAACGAGGAGCCACTTCTCGGCGAAACGGACGAACGGGGCGCGGCGCGCCGATCGCGCCTGCGCGGCGGGACTTGGGCCCGCCGCCGTCCCGGTCCCGCCCCCGCCCGCGGCCCTGCGGCGCCGCCCTCTGAAAAGCTCTCCGACGCGCAGGACCCTGTTGTCCTCCCCGCCGGGCGTACCCCACCGGTTCGTCGTCACGACGAAGGGAGTCCAGCCGTGTTCCGGCAGATATCGCGCGAAGCGCGCGCTCCGTTCCACCCCCCCGCTCACCGCGGGAGAGAAGTGGTAGCAGAGCATGAGGAGCCGTTTCGGTTCTTGCTTAGCCATGGCTACGACTCGCCCCTCGCGGAGGAGCGCCGCGCGAAGGAGACGAGCGCCCTGAACGGGACGATGAGCGCCTTCGACATCATCCAGGCCGCCTCGCGCGTCCTCGGCGTGATGAAGCAGGCAAAATACCCCGCCGCGGCGTACGAGATCACCGTCGCGACCGCGGCTCCGATGCCCCCGTAGCGCGGAATGAGAAAGAGGTTCAGGACGACGTTCACGACGGCGCCGATGCCGTTCGAGACGAACGAGAAGACGAGGAGATTCTCCGTGATGAACCATCTCCCGAGCGCCTCACGCAGGAAGAAGAACACGCCCGCCCACGTGAGGATCGCGAGCATCGTCCCCGCGCGCGCATACGGCTCGCCGAACACGAGCACGACGGCGAAGTGCGCGGCGAAGGTCACGACGACGGCGACGCCGAGCGAGATCCAGACGAGAAAATCGAAAAGCTGCTGAACGCGCGTCCGGTACACGTCCTCCCCGAGAGCCTTCCCCTGGACGAGGAACGGAAAAACGGACATCGAGATGGCGGCCGGCACGAAATACCACGCCTCCGAGACCTTCACGGCGGCCGAGTAGATGCCGACTTCGCTCTGGGTGGCCATCTGCCCGAGCATGACCTGATCGATCTTGAGGTACACGACGGCGAACGAGCTCGCCAGTATCATCGGCCAGCCGAGGCCGAGGAGCCGCTTCGCCCGAGGCCAGCTCACGTGCCATCTCTTGATGTCGAGGCCCCGCGCCCGGTACACGATGACGAGACCCGCCGCCGCGAGAATCGCCTCGAGCACCCACACCCAGGCGAACGCCACGAGAGAGGCGTGAACGACGATGAGACAGATCACGACGACGTTCTTGACGACAAGGGACACGGTATTCGCGTAGACGGCGTATTTCGACCGGACCTCTGCCTGAAACCAGAGATCGATCGCGTCGTAGGCCTGGAAGATCATGCCGAAGGCGACGATCGCGGCGAGCGTCATCGTGAGGACGTCCCCCGGGCGCATGAGCGCGACGGCGAGCACGACGATCCCCATGCTGACGACGCCGCCGATGAGTCTCAGGAAGAAGGTCGTGCCGAGAATCTCGTCCCCGCGATCGGGCTCGCGCACGATCTCCTGGACGACGACTCCCTCGAGGCCGAGCCGCGTGATCGGCCCGAAAAGGAAGACGATGGCGATCGCGTAGTTGAAGATGCCGTATTGCGACGGTCCGAGGTATCGCGCGAGCCACGCCGTGACGAAGAACGCTAGGATGATGCGGAGAATTTGCGGGACAAAGAGCCATCCCGTGTTGACGGCGATGGACCTGAGGGCCGAGCCGATTCTGAATTTTCCATTCATCGATCAGACTATCTTGAGCCTCATCGCCGACCAGTTGTCATCGACGGCGATCTGCGCGACCGCCTGCATCCCCACCGTGCCCGCGTATGCGGCGATGCTGTCCCGGTTGACGTCCGTTTTGACGCCCGAGGTGCCTTTGTGATAGGTGACCCAGAACATCCCCGTGGCGCCGATGAGGCGTTTCAACTTCGGCACATGCTCCTCGAGCTCATTCCTTGATTCGACGAAGAGCTGAATGAAATCCACCCTCGTGCCGATCTTCTTCACGATGAAGACGCCCTCGGGGAGGGGTCCCAGCTTCGCCTCATAGTCCTTCGGCGCGTTGACGAAGAGCACCGCGCTGTTGGGCCTCATCTGAAGCT
>JBEKAW010000321.1:0-4474 GCA_050015715.1 Candidatus Krumholzibacteriaceae bacterium | reverse complement strand
CGTCATATCGTCCATTTGCGACGACTCTCCCGCGTGGGCCCGCACGGCGCTCACGATCCGGTCGATGATGCGCGGCGCGGCGTCCGAGACACACTCGTTGAAAAGGCCTGCAAGTCTCGGCTCGCCGAACTCCTCGTCGTCGGCATTGATGGATTCCGTGATGCCGTCCGAGTAGACGAGAAGCGAGTCTCCCGGGTCGAAACGAATGGTGCCCTCCGCGTACGAAGAATCCTCCAGGCAGCCGAGCAGGAGTCCGCCGGTCTTGAGGCGCACCAGCTGCGCGTCCCGACTGAGGAAGAGCGGGTAGTTGTGCCCCGCGTTGGTGTACATGAGCTCGTGGGTGCGCCGGTTGAGCGTTCCATAGAACAGCGTGGCGAACTTGTCCGCGTCCGTGCTTCTGAAGATGAGCGAATTGGACCGCGTCAGGCAGCTCTTCGGCGAGGGATCGATCATGATCTGTCCGCGCAGCGTGGCCTGAAGGGTCGCCATGAGGAGCGCCGCGGGCATGCCCTTGCCGGAGACGTCCCCGACGCAGAAGGCCATCGTCTCATCGCTCAACGGTATGAAGTCGAAGTAATCCCCGCCGACCGTCTTGGCGGGAATGCTGATACCCGCGATGTCGTATCCCTGGAATGAGGGGGACTCCTTCGGGAGAAGATCCATCTGGATCTTGTACGCGAGCTTCATCTCTTCCTGCATGAGCTTGAGCGCCTGTTCCTCGGCGAAGAGGCGCGCGTGCTCTATGACTTGCGCCGACTGCGTCGCTATGATCCCGAGGAGCCTCGCATCCGCCTCGCTGAATCCTCCGTCGGTCCTTTTGTTGAACAGATTGAGGAGCCCGATCATTCGGCCTTTGAGAAGGAGGGGGACGCTCAGGACCGAGCGTACGAGGTCCGCGTCGCGGTCCTTCATCTGAAAGCGCTCGTCGCTCTTGAGGTCGTTGACGATGAGCGGCTTCTCGTTCTTGAGCATCCAACCCGTGAGCTCGGCGTCGAGACGGTAAGGGAGAATCTCGCTCGACGTGTCCGCGCCGCGGATGATCGTGCGAAACGGCGCCTGGTCGCGCCGCGCGTCGAGGAGCGTGATGGTGGCCTGTTCGACCTTGAGATGCTTGATGCACTTGTGAACGATGAGCTCGATGATGTGCTCGAGCGAGGATGCGGATCCGACGGCGGTCGCGATATCGTTGAGAACGCTCAGCTCCTCGACCGCCGTCCTGAGCCGTGCATTTTCCTTCGCGATGCGCTCGATCTCGGAATTCTTCGGTGAATCCGCCATGCTCGACCCTCCCGCGGCGAACGGCTTCATTCTATCCGACGGGCCATTATTTTTCAAATCATTACGGCTCGATAATCCTCTTGCGGGCTACACAAATGTCTGGTACTCTCCGCGAAGGATTGCGCAGGAGGGTCTCCACGTGCTGTATGTTCCTCTCCACGTCCACAGCACCGCGAGCGGCCCGGAAGGGATCATGGGAGTCCGCGAGATCGTCTCGAGGGCTTCCTTTCTCGGGTTCGGCGCGCTCGCGATCACCGACCACCGGACGACGTACGGGCATTTCGAGTTCTTCGAGGCTGCGCGCGGCGCCGGAATAAAGCCCGTCTTGGGGGCCGAGATACAGCACGCCTCTCTCGTCTCCGCGGACGGCGTCTTCCATCTGACGGTGCTCGCCGAGAACGGGGAGGGCTATCGGAATCTCTGCGCCTTGATCTCGCGGTATTCGTTCCGGGAGAAGGAGCCCCACGTCGGCGTCGAGCTCCTCGAACGGCACCGCGCGGGGCTCATCGTTCTCACCGGATGCCTCAGGGGAGAGGCCGCCCAGGCGATTCTGCACGGGAACCTCGGGCGGTCGCGCGATGTGCTCGCGCGGCTCGAGGCGATCTTCGGCGCCTCGAACGTGTTCATCGAAATCATGAATCATGGAAGGCCCGAGGAGTCGCTCGTCGCGGATCAGCTCCGCGATCTCTCGGCACGGGCCGGCATTCCGTGCGTCATCACGAACAACGATCGATACCTGCAGCGCGAGGACGCGGAGTATTTTCGTATCGCGCGCAGAATCGGCAGGAAGAAGGCCGAGGGAGAAGCGGAGGAGCCGGTTCAGGAATACTACCTGAAGCGGGAGCGGGAGCTCGTCCCCTTCTTCGGCGATGAACGCGGCGCGTTCGATCGCTCCGGAGAGATCGCCGCCCGCTGCGCGGTCGATCTTCCGCGCCCCGGACGAATCTCGTTTTCGAGCGCTCCGGCTCCCCATGACGCGCTCATCGACATGTGCCGCAGGCGGTTCGTTCTCGCGTTCCACGCGAAGCCGGCGGACGAGCGATCGCGCGTCAAACGGGCGCTCGAGCGGGAGCTTGCGCTGGCCCGTGACGAGGAGCTATCCGGTTTTTTCCTCTTTCTCCGGGAGCTCTTCACCTCCGCGGGCGAACAAGGGATCTGGCTCGAGCTCATGGGGAGCGATCTTCTCGAAAGCATCATCGCGCACCTGCTCGAGATCAGCCCGCTCAACCCGGTCGATCATGACCTCGTCTTTCACAGGAAGAGATGTCGGTCCCGACCATCGCAAAGGAGACCGCGGAGGTGCTCAAGGCGCCCCCGGAGCTTCGTGATGAGATTTCGCGGATCCTCGGGTTCGAGCGGCGCCACGGGAGTCTCGCCGCCCTCGTCGAGAGCTCCGAGGCCGCCCGGCGGCTCTACAACGCCGAGGCCGTCGCAAAGAGCGTTCTGCACGCGGCGTACGCGCTCCAGGGCAAGCTTCGCCATTTCACCCTCGACACCTCGAAGCTCGTCATTCTGCCGCGCGAGCTCGACGGGTACTACTCCTTCGTCGAGAACGCGGCGGGCGAGCGTTTTGCCCAGCTGAGCGGCGCCGCGATAGAGCGATTGGGAGGCTGGCTCGTCGGCGTCCAGCACTCTCATTTCCTTTCGGCTCTCGAGAAGACGATAGAGTCGCTCGAGCGCGACGATCTCGCGCTGGCCGCGCCCCATCTCTTCAAGGGCTCCGAACGAAAACGCTGGGCGCCGGAGTCGCTCGACGACCCCCGGACGTTCGCCCTCATTTCGTCGGGGGAGACGATCGGCGTGTACCTCCTCGAAAGCCAGGGGATACGCGATCACCTCGTTGAAATCAAACCGGTCACGTTCGATGAGCTCGTGAACGTGATATCCCTCTATCGTCCGGGGCCGCTCGAGGGAAGACTGTGGGAAAAGTACATCGGCAACGCCGAGAAGAAGGGCAAGGTGCTGCTTCCCCATCCTTCGCTCGCATCGATCCTCGCCGGCACGAGAGGGGTTCTTCTGTACCGGGAGCAGGTCCTGGAGGTGCTCGAGGAGACTGCCGGCCTGCGGGGGAAGGACGCGATCGCGGTCGAGGAAGCGCTCTGGAGCAGGGACTCGGGGGAGCTCGTCTCGGCGCGGCTCGCGTTCGTCCGGGGCGCAATGGACACGGGGCTCGACGAGGAGGACGCGCAGCGCATATTCGATTTTCTCCTTCACAACGTCGCCTTCACGCACTCGAAGTCGCTCAGCTGCGCGCAGGCCTCGCTCAGCTATCGCACGGCGTACCTCAAGGCGCACTGTTTAGAGAAGTACTTCACGGCCCTTCTCAACAGCAATCTCGGCGTGAGGGAGCGCCTCGGACGATACCTCGAGTATCTGAAGGAAAAGGGCGTCCCCGTGCTCCCCTTCGGGATCAACGCCGACGCGGTCGCGTTCACGTACGAGGACGGTGTGATCCGGGCGCCTCTCTTCGCCGTCATATCGCTCGAGAAGGGGGAATGGGACACGATCGTCGAAGAGCGCATCTACCGCGGCGATTTCGCCTCGTTCGAGGAGTTTCTCGAACGGATGCGGGGCCGAATCTCGAAAGCGGCGGCGATGGAGCTGATCGAAATGGGCGTCTTCGACGGCAGCGGCTTCTCCCGGGACCGCCTCAGAGGCATGTGCGAATCGTTCTGCTCCGGCGAGGGAGCGGCGCCTCCCGCCGCGTCCCATCCTCACCATCAGGCGCGCCCGGCGAAGGGGAAGCGCTCGACGAAGCAGATTTCTCTCTTCGGGCCTGAGCGAGACAACGATCCGGGCGATCCCGCCGGCGGGTCCGGCGGCGGGAGGAGAGATCGCACATGAACGGGTTGACACCGAGGCAGCGGACCATCCTCGCGTTCCTGCGCCGGTTCATTCGGGACCGCGGATACCCGCCGACCATCAGGGAGATTCGCGATGCCTTCGGACTGAAGTCGAACCGGGGCGTCGTGGATCATCTCAAGGCGCTCGAGCGCAAGGGCTACATCAGACGCCTTCCGGGGGGTTCTCGGGCGATCGGGATCGAGCACGATGCGGAGGAGGCGCCCGGCCCGGCGGGGCCCTCGCGCGGAACGATCGCCTATCCCGTCGCCGGCAGCATTCCGGCGGGACGGCCCGAGATTCCGGCGGGGGAGACGGGGCGGACGCTCGTGCTCGACGAGACGCTCTTCGGCGG
>JBEKAW010000320.1:0-2690 GCA_050015715.1 Candidatus Krumholzibacteriaceae bacterium | reverse complement strand
GCGGGTTATCGAACCGCCGGCATAGATGTCGGCATAGTCCGGACCGGGTTGATTGAACGGCAGCTTATCGAGGGAGTTCCAGCCGTAACGAAATGAAGGATCGCCGTCCCAGCCGCAGCCCTTCGTCTGTGCCATGGCGATCCCGGGCAGGAAAACAAGCGCGAGACACGCGAGTAAGAATATCTTTCTCATGGCCCCCCCTATGATCTGAACGGGGACCATTATACCACTAATTACCTATCTCAGCAACACCATCTTGCGGGAGATGAACTCCTTCCCTGCCTGTAGACGATAGTAATACACGCCTGAGCTGACGGCAGTGCCGCGCATGCTCCGTCCGTCCCACCGCACCGTCTTGTCGCCGCGCTCCTGCTCGTCGCTCACGAGACGGGCGACGAGACGCCCCAACACGTCGTAGACGTCGAGCACGACCCGCATCCTGTCGGGAAGGTAGTACCGGATCGTCGTCGAGGGATTGAACGGGTTGGGCTGGTTCTGATACAGCGTGAGCGGTATCGCGGGCGTCGTGATCCGTTCGGTTTCGAGGAGCTCCGTCGTCTGCGATCCGTTCGAACACTCGACGCGGTACCGGTACGACGTGCCCGGCTCGCATCCGGCGTCTCGGTACACAAAGCCGAGCCCGTCCCGCGTGAGCCCTTCGGCGGGCAGCGTCTCGAAAGCGCCGCCCGGATCCCCCGCGCGGAGAACGACGAATGCCATGCTCTCGTCGCACGCGGACAGCCGCCACGCGAGCTCGACCTGGGAGCCCGCCATCTTCAGGCTGAAGCCTTGGAGAAGAGTCGCGACGTTCTCGTCGGGCGCGAGCTTGCAGCACGCGCCGGCGTTGCCGCTCCTGTCCACGGCGGACAGCATGTAGTAGCACGTGTTTGTCTGAGGCGTCCACGACGCATCGACATACGACGTCCCGGTGAGCGTCGCGAGAACGCTCGGGCTGGGATCGTTGTCCGACGTGCCCCTCGAGAGAACGAAGTGCCAGAAATCCGCGTCGGTCGAAGGCGCCCACGTGATCTTGAGCCCGTTTGCGACCTGGGCGCCGTGCATTCCCTCAGGCGGCGCCGGCGCGATGTTATCGACCGAGTAGCCGCTGTCCACCGGGGAATCGAAGTAGCTTCCCGGCGTCGCGGTGAGCGCCCGCACGAAGAAGACCGAGTAGTGCATGCCGCCGACGATCGTCGAGTCGGCGAGCGTCGGCACGAGCGTCGCATACGTCTTCTCGCAACACGCCGGAACCGACATCACGTAATCCCACTCGCCGGGCGGGTACATGAGGAGCTGGCCGCGGGCGGCCAGGAGATTCGCGTCGATACGCCGCCAGATCGCATAGGCCGTGATGGGCTTCGGGCTCCCGAGGGAGTCGCAGCGCGACGCGAGCCACTTGACGCGCACCTTCCCTCCCTGATCGTTCCCGACGTCCCCGACGGAAGTGATCTTCAGGTCCGCGACGGGAGGAGGCGGTGCCGCTCCCGCGGATGAGCACCACACGTCGTAGACGCGACCGTCGCTGTTGTACGGATTGATCTGGATATGACAGCTCCCTGCAATCGGCCGGGATTCCTCGGCAGCCCAGAGCGGCGACGCGAAATCGGACAGCGGAGAGCTGTAGTCGTCGATGCGGGCGAGCGCGAAGCTCACCGTATTCGTCTCTCTTTTCAGGGTAATCTTGATGTCGTAAAAGCCCTCGGGGATCGTCGTCGACCAATATCCGGAGTTATTGACGTCCCATGTGGGCCGCAGGGTGCCGCTCGAGTGCACATAGATGCCGAGACCGATTTTGCTGTAGTGGAAATCCGACGACTCCGCGGGCACGCTCGTGAACCCGAGCATGTAATTCGTGGTGCTTCCGTGATAGATGCGGCAGATCATCATCGGGTCCTGCGCCTCGTCGAAGGCCCTGCCCGAAATTATCCCGTTGTACCAGCTCGGATCCGTCACGTTCATGTAGCCGTCGAACGAGGTGTACCATGCGGCTTCCTTCTCATGCCAGTCGAAGAATGGATGCGCGTTGGCGTACATCGGATCGTGCTCGAGCGACGTATCGGGCGGAGCGGGCGCCGGAGTCGAGAACCGCAGCGTGAGCGCCGAATGGCCGCACCCCATCTTCGTGATAACTCCGTCCTGGGGCCCAAGCGCGGCGTCCGCAAAGTTCGACGTCTTCGCCGAGAACGGCTCGTCGCAGAGACCGTACGTCGCCTGCAGGACCGCGTTCGCCCAGTAATCGACGCCGCCGATCGAGATCTTCACGGCGTCGATGTTGTTGCCGGCGCTCACCCAATTCGGCGCCGCGACGATCGTTCCGGTGTTGCAGGAGAAGTCCAGGCAGATCAAGGTGAGATACGCGGGCGCCGGGAGCTCATCCCCGGGGTTCAGAGACAGGGCGTTCCCGAGGGAATCGCTGAGGAAGAGATCGTAATACTCGCACCCGCCGGTTCCGAAATCGTAGCCGTTGCCGCCCCAGTCGACCGGCCCGGGATCGCCTGCTCTCTTCTGATAGAGCAGCGGATCGGTGGACTGGAATGTATACGCATCGATGGACCCCGTCTGCTCGTAGACAGTCACCGAGAATGCTTCCGCCGCCAGCGCGGCCTGCGCGGACGATAACGCGGCGAGCGCGACGACCGCCGCAAACAAGGCCCATACGAGGAATGACTTCTTCACGACGGCACCTCCCG
>JBEKAW010000319.1:0-2696 GCA_050015715.1 Candidatus Krumholzibacteriaceae bacterium | reverse complement strand
CTCGGTGGCGGAATCGACCACCTGCACGATCGTATACCCGGGAGGAGGCGTCAGGCTGAAATAGGACGTATCGAGCTTCGTGTTCCACTGGAATTCATCGTAGATGGCACTCGGCTCGCCGGGGCCGAGAGCGATCCATCCGGCCGCAGCGGATGGCGATGAACCCGGGGGCAAGAAATCGCTCAGCTGAAGGCCGTGCAAATCCTCGGGTGAACGGACGATCTCGAACCGAAATGGCAACCCTGTCTCCTCGTCCACCCACCATGTCCATGAGTAATGATTCCGGCCGATGCTTTGATACACCGCGGCGTTTCGGCCTTCACGACGCTCCCTGCGCACGAAGCTGAAACCCTCGCGTTTATACCACGAAGCGAACCCTTCCGCGCCCCTCTTCCCTACGCTGCTCTTCCGCATGAGACTATCCGCCCTCGGCGACAGCCCCTTCCCGAGCTGCGTCCTCCGGAACGGCACAACACCATATCCCCTGACCGCGCCACGCTTCAGGGCCGGATACAGGACGAGCGTCGTATCGTGTGCGACTTCCATGGTGGTATCCTGCACTTGGCTGTGTGATATTGTGATCATGTAGGACCGTTCGACGCGGCTGCACGATCGACTGAATCCCCACTTTATCGTGTGCCATTCGCCCAGGTACCATTCGCGATCTCGGAACACGACGTTCTCGGCATTGTCCATCTTCTCGACGACCGACGCGAAGGCGGGAACGGCACCGTAATGAACACCACGCAGGAAATCGATTCCGGCCACGACAACGATAGCCGCGGCCACGGCGGCCGCGATGCGCACGATTCGGGGAATTCGTGCGAACGAGACTCGCAGGGCCGGACGCTTCGCCTGCACCGGCGTCTCTGCTGGGAGCATCTCAATCAGTCTCTCCTCGGCGCGCTGCTCCGATGCCGCGTGAAGCGCCGCAAACGCGTCGAGCCGGGAATGGTCATCGAGCAGCTTCTCGCGGTACTTCCCGCACGACTCGCATTCGGCGCAGTGCAGATCGAGCGCCGCCTGCTCGTCAGCGCCGAGGTCGCGCCCGATCGAGTCCTCTATTCTCTCTCGCATCCGTTCGCAACGGTCATTCATCTTGCGCCTCCCGCGTTCTCGAGGAGCTTTCGCAGCTCCCTTCGCGCCCGGCTCAGCCTCGTGTGGACTGCCTCGACAGATATGCCGAGCGAGGCGGCCACATTCTCGCTGCTGTGCCCGTCGAAGTAATACAGCATAAGGGGTATCCGGTGTTGATCGGGAAGCCTGCCGAGCATGGCCCGAAGATCCGATAGATCGTCGGGATCTTCGCGGGGACAGTCCACCTGCATTGCCGGGGTTTGCTCCCGATTCGAGCGCTTCTTGATGAAATTGCGGCACATGTTCCCGGCTATCGCCGCGATCCATGGTCCGAATCGATCGCGGTCCCTGAGTGAACCGAGCTCCGTGAATCCCCGCATGAGCGCCTCCTGCGCGAGGTCCTCCGCATCCGCGGCGTTGCCCGTCATCGCGAGGCAGATCGCGTACACGCGCTTCCCGTGCAGTCTCACGAGCCCGGCATAGGCCCGCGCGTCCCCCGCAAGGCACGCCTCGACGATTGTCGCGTCCCGTTCGCCTTCCACGAGACCTCTCCTTCAGTCTCTACTCTAAGAGACAATTCCAGCGCGGGAATCCTTACGAGGAATATTCGCACGGATCGGCGCGGGAAATCAATCGAAGCTCGCTCGAGATCGTGTGGCCTTGATTCCCGGTTGAAAAACGCGCGGGAGTATGTTTCCATGGATGAGCGAAAAGGGCCTGTTGAAGGAGGGACGTATGGAAGGACTGCATACCGGCTTTCTGTTTATCCTGGGCATCGTCGTCGTCCTGATATTTCTCAGTGGCATCCGGATCGTCCGCCCGACGCACCGGGGGCTCGTCGAGAGGCTCGGGAAATATCATCGGTACGGAAATCCCGGGTTTCACTGGATCATCCCCATCATCGAACGGATGTTTCAGGTCAACGTCACCGAGCTCATGGTCGACGCGGATCCGCAGGAGATCATCACGAACGACAACCTCAACGCCATGGTCGACGCGCAGATCTACTACCGGGTCAAATCGGACGAGGGCAGCGTGAAGAGCTCTCAGTACAACGTGAATAACGTCCACTGGCAGATCGTCAATCTCGCGAGAACGACGCTTCGGAACATCATCGGCACGCTGACCTTGAAATCGGCAAACAGCGAGCGGGGCAAGATCAACGACGAGCTCCACAAGGTCCTCATCCAGGAGACGCAATCGTGGGGCATCGACATCGTGCGCGCGGAGCTCAAGGAGATCGATCCGCCGAAGGACGTCCAGGACACGATGAACAAGATCGTCAAGGCGGAGAACGAGAAGATCGCGGCCATCGATTTCGCGACCGCGGCCGAAACGACGGCCGACGGCATCAAGCGCGCGGAGATCAAGAAGGCGGAAGGCATCCGGCAGGCGAGGATCCTCGCGGCCCAGGGAGAAGCGGAGGCCATCCGTCTCGTGAACGATGCCGCGGACAAGTACTTCATCGGAAACGCCCAGCTCCTCAAGAAGCTCGAGATGGTCCAGGCGTCGCTCAAGGACAACGCGAAGATCGTCGTGCCGGCCGGCACGGAGCTCGTAAACGTCATCGGCGAGATGGCGGGAGTGCTTCCCCTGAGGAAATGATAGAGAGAATGACC
>JBEKAW010000318.1:0-2706 GCA_050015715.1 Candidatus Krumholzibacteriaceae bacterium | reverse complement strand
CCGTCGTGACGCGGGGGGGCCATTACCCGGGCTTCGACGGCTTCGTGACGGCACGCAGCGGCCTCGCGCTGGCGATCAGCACGGCCGATTGCTACCCGGTCGTCGTCTACTCCCCGCCCGAGCGTTCGCTCGCGGCGCTGCACGTCGGAAGGCGCGGCGCCGAGCGCGGGATCGTCGGCCGCGCCGTCGGGATCATGCGCACGGAGCACCGGATCGATCCCGCGTACGCGGTCGCGATTGTCGGGCCCGGCGTCTGCGGCGCATGCTATGCGGTCTCCCGCGAGAACGCGCTCCGTTTTCCGAAGGAGGTCCGGTGGTTCGAGCGCCGGGCGTGGCACCTCGACCTCGAAGCGTTCATTAGCGCTGAGCTCGTTCGCGCGGGCCTCGAGAGAAGGAACGTCTTTTCCTCCGGACTCTGCACCGCCTGCAACCCCGCCCTGTTCTTCTCGCACCGGCGCGACCGGGGCGTCACCGGCCGCCATTGGACGCTCGCGACGGTGCGCGCGCCCGGGGGGCGCCACGAACGATGTGATTGACTTGGCCGCGGCGCGGGGCTATTTTTTCTCATGTAAGGCAAGCAACGGAGAAACGTGCCCAGAAAACAACCAATAAGACCGCCCCGGACCCGCCCCGAGAAACACCCCCGCACAACCCCATCCTCATCCGAGACGAGCTCGCGCGAGATACGGCCCTTCATCGTCATGGAGGTGCTCGAGCACGCGCTCGCGCTCGAACGCGCGGGGCGCTCCATCATCCACCTCGAGATCGGAGAGCCGGATTTCCCGACGCCCCCCGGCATCGTCCGCTCCACCATGGATGCGCTCGCGCGCGGGGAGACGCATTACACCGATAGCCGCGGCACCGCCGAGCTGCGCGCGACGATCGCGCGGCACCACGCGCGAAAGTACGGGACGCCCGTTGCGGAGGAGCGCGTCATCGTCACCATGGGAACGTCCCCGGCGATGCTCCTCGTTCTGTCGCTCCTCATCGAGCAGCCGGGGGACGAGATCATCATCGGCGACCCGGGGTATCCCTGCTATCCGAATTTCATCAGGTACCTCAGGGGAGTGCCGCGCCGCGTGAGCGTGAGCGAGAGCGACGGATTCCAGCTCAAGCCGGAGGCGGTGCGCGAGGCGATCGGCCCCCGCACGCGCGCGGTCATCGTCAACTCCCCCTCGAACCCCGCGGGCACGCTCATCCCCGGAGACGACCTCGCCGCGATCTGCGGCCTCGGTATACCCGTGATTTCGGACGAGATCTACCACGGCCTCGTGTACGGAGAGCGCGAGCGCTCGGCCCTCGAGTTCACGGAGGAGGCCTTCGTTCTCAACGGCTTCTCGAAGCTCTTCGCCATGACCGGCTGGAGGCTCGGCTACATCATCGGACCCGGGAGGTATATGCGCAGGCTGCAGATTCTCCAGCAGAACTTCTTTATCTCTCCGAATTCGTTCGTGCAGCGGGGAGGGATCGCGGCGCTCGCCGGGGAGCACCCCGAGATCGAGGACATGAAACGGGAGTACGACGCGCGCCGCCGCTACCTCTGCGAGGAGCTCCCGAGGATCGGGCTCAACTTCTCCGTCGAACCGAAGGGGGCGTTCTACTTTTTCGTGGACGCGAGCCGCGTCGAGCCCGACTCCTACCGGCTCGCCTTCGATATTCTCGACAAGGCCGGGGTCGCCGTCGCGCCCGGAATCGATTTCGGCGAGAACGGAGAGGGGTACGTGAGGATCTCCTACGCGAATTCGCTCGAGGCGATCGTCGAGGGAATGAGGCGGCTCGCGCTCTATCTGGAACGGAGGATGCAATGAGATCAGGACGGCGCGCCACTCGGTCGTTCAGGGGGTCGGTATGATGAAGAAGCTCGTCACGGTACTCGGCGCACTCACGATCCTGTCTTTCGCCCACGCCCCCGCTTCTTCATTCCCGCTCGGGCTTTCGGTCGGCGGCGGCATCGGCGCCGGACACTACGGCATGGAGGACCTGAACCGGCACCTCGAGCAGGTCGCACAGTCGAAACATATCGCGCTCGACGGCATCACGGGAGGCGTGAACTTCCGCGTCGAGGGAAGAGTATGGATACTGGACCAGCTCGGGCTTGCCGGAGGCTACGAGCATTTCTGGGGCGCCTCGGACAGCGAGGGATCCTCGAGCTCCCTCTCGTACCGGGCCCCGTCCGACGTGTATACCGTGGGGGCGATCGTCGAGCTCCTCCACGTTCAGGACGTCATGGACCTGTGTGTCGGCGTCAACGGGTGCCTGGCGAAATCGGTCTACGGCACCAATGAGGTCGTCGCGCGGCGGCTATCGGAATACAGGGGACAGAACTATGGCTACGAGGTGTTCGGCGAGGCTCACACGAACTTCATCAATCCCATCGAGGTCGGATTCCAGCTCGGCTACCGGGGGCTCACGATCGACTCGTTCAAGGACAAGTACGGCCATGAGGCGTACTTCGACCCGGGCGTGAAGATGCGGCTCGATTACAGCGGCGTCTTCTTCTATCTCACGAGTGCGATCAGGATATAGCGCTCCCGCCAAGAAAAGGGGAGGGGGAGGCTTTCGCCTCCCCCCGGGGGTCTCACGGCGGTGATCCCGCCGTCCTCACTGCATATCGCGCCTGATGTGACCGTTATTCTTTCTTCTCGATCTTTACCTCGACCTTGCACTTCTCCTGCTTCGCGGCTCCGCCCTTCATGCAGCCTGTCT
>JBEKAW010000317.1:0-2715 GCA_050015715.1 Candidatus Krumholzibacteriaceae bacterium | reverse complement strand
TTCCCGGAGCCCGTGACGCCGAGGAGCGTCTGGAATTTCCGGCCCGCCCGGATCCCGCGCGCGAGGCCGTCGATCGCCTCGGGCTGATCGCCGGTCGGCCGGTATTGGGACGTGAGCTTGAAGAGGGACATGGCGTACCCGCGCGCTCGCCGCTACTCCTTCTTCGCCTTCGGAAGGTTATCGCGCGTGATCCGGTAATTGGTGATGACCCTGCCCTTCTTGCCGAGCGTGGGAAGCTTCGAGCCGTCGAGCTCCATCACGAATCCCCCCGCGTTTCCCACCTTCTTGAAGAAGAACTCTTCCGTCGCCTCGAAGGTTCTCGATCTCCCGGGAGGCAGCGTGAAACTGTTGATCGTCGTCTCCGGCTGCTGCTCGACGACCGAGATCGTGACGAGCTCGAACCAGCAGCTGTCGGTGGGGTTCGCGGCGATGGAAAGCTCCATCGGCTCGACCGCGGGACGCGCCGCGGCCGGCTCCGTCTTCTGCTGGACGGGCGCGGTCTGGGCGGCCGGCTTCTCGAGGAGCTCCTGCCTGAGATCCACCTGCTCCGGGGGCGAGGCCTTGTTCTCTCTTCTGCCGGCGAACTTGACGATGAGAATGACGAGGAGGACAATGATGACCGCAGGGATCACGTATCGCGCGAGCGCGTTCGGCGACCGCAGCTTCTCCTCGACGACCTCCGTCTCGATCTCCCAGTGGTCTCCCTTGCTCCGGTGGGTCTGCCCCGTCTGAACCTCGTACTTGTTCAGGATGTACTGCACGTCGAGATCGAGCGCGAGAGCGTAGGTGCGCAGAAAGCTCTTCGAGTAGACCTTCGCGGGCAGCGCCTCGTAGTTGTCGGTCTCGAGGTACTGGAGCATCTGCTTGGGAATCTTCGTCTCCTGGCTCATGAATTCGAGCGTCTGCCCCATGCGCTCGCGCGCGGCGACGAGAATCTCCCCGACGGTCTCCTCCCCCTTGAGAAAGGCCGAGACGTCCGCCGCCGCCTGCTCCTGGCCGGGCCGCGCCTCCGCCGGAGCCGCTCCCTCGATCGACCGCTCGGGCGGGGTGGCGCCGGACGCATCAGCCGCCGTCTCCTCCGGCGCGGCGCCGGAGGGATCGTCCCGTTCGTCCCGTTCTTCGTTCACGCGAGGTCCTCCAGGATTCGAGCTATTCGCCGCTTCTTGTCCGACATCTCATTGTAGCGGTTTCTCTCCTGTTCCACAACATCCGGCGGGGCCTTTTCCACGAATCGCGGGTCCTTGAGGCGCCCCTCGACCTTCACGCATTCGCGCTCGAGCTTCTCGAGATCCTTTCCGAGGCGCCTCCGCTCGGCGTCGATATCGACCACGCCCTTGAGCGGAAGGTATATCTCGACGGACGCGAGCCCCGCCGCGGCCGATCCGGACGGCTTCGCGGCTCCCTCGCCGATCGTGAGATCGTCCACTTTCGCGAGAAGCCGGATCTGATCGCGGAAACGTTCGAGGAGATCGGGCAGGGCGCGCCCCGCCTCGCAATTGATGATCGCGCCTACGAGCTTCCCGGGCGGAATGGCGAAGCTCTGCCGGAGATTCCGGATCGCCGTGACGATCTCCCTGAAGAACTCGACGTCCGCCTCGAGCGACGCGTCGAGGCAGCGCTCCGGAATCCCGGGGAAGCGGTAGCTCGCCAGCAGCCCCCTCCGCGGCGCGAGCATGCTCCAGATCTCCTCCGTGATGAACGGCATCGTCGGATGGAGAAGAATCATCGAGGCCGCGAGCACCGTGCGCGCCGTGGCGGAGGCGCCTCGCGCGCGCGCCCCCCCCTCGCGGGAGGCCGCCTTCGAGAGCTCGAGGTACCAATCGCAGTACTCGTGCCAGAAGAAATCATAGAGCGTCCGCGAGGCCTCGTCGAACCGGTACGTGTCGATGTATTCATCGAGCTCCCGCGACCGCCGGCACAGACGGCTCACGATCCAGCGGTCCTCCCAGCCGAAAACCGGCTCACCGCCCACGGCGCTCCCGAAAATCGATTCGTGCAGTTCCGCGGCCGGCTCGAGAGCCGTGGACCCGGCGACAGGGCCATCGGCGGCCTCCCCCCCCGCGCACGCCGCGTCCGGCTCCTGACCGAGCACGAACCGGGCTGCGTTCCATATCTTGTTCGCGAAGTGCTTCCCGACGTCGACCTTCGGTTCGTCGAACATGATGTCCTGCCCCGGGGGAGAGAGCATCATGAGCGTGAATCTGAATGCGTCCGCGCCGCAGCGGTCGATGATATCGATCGGATCGGGGGAGTTGCCGAGGGACTTGCTCATCTTGCGTCCCTTCGTGTCGCGCACGATACCCGTGATGTAGACGGTCGAGAACGGAATCTCCCCCATGAACTCGAGGGAAGCCATGATCATCCGCGCGACCCAGAAGAATATGATGTCGCCGCCGGTGACGAGAACGCTCGTCGGGTGGAAAGTCTCGAGATCCTTCGTCCGTTCGGGCCAGCCCATCGGCGAGAAGGTCCACAGCCACGAAGAGAACCACGTGTCGAGAACGTCCTCGTCCTGCGCGAGCCGCGATCCCTTGCATTTCGGACAGGTCTTCGGCTCCTCGACCGCCACGATCATCTCTTCGCAGTCGCCGCAGTACCAGACGGGAATCCGGTGACCCCACCAGAGCTGGCGCGAGATGCACCAATCCCTGATATTCTCCATCCAGGAGAGATAGATGTTGCCCCAGCGCTCGGGCGTGAAGGTGACCTCGCCGC
>JBEKAW010000316.1:0-2720 GCA_050015715.1 Candidatus Krumholzibacteriaceae bacterium | reverse complement strand
CCGCATCCGGCTCTCGCTTTTCCGGCGCCGCGGCCGGACTGCGGAGAAGCACGAGCGCCGCGCTGACGAGCGCCGTCGCGATGAGACGGGAGGCGCCTCTTCTCATACGAGCCCCCATCCCTTTCTGAGAATCCATTCGACCCCGAGAAGCGCGACGATGCCGATGAGGATCAGGATGTTTCCGCGCATATCGTGGACGTCCTTTCGCTCGACGCGCTGCTCGACGGGATGCAGCCGCGCCGCCAGGGCGCCGAGCGCGGGCCCTTCGAGGTACGCGCCTCGCGTCGTCCGGGCGACTTCGGCGAGCACCGCGGCATTCCTCGACGTGTTCAGGAACTCGACCGAGACAGGCGTGACGGAGAAGGAGGTCGCGCCCGATATCCCGCCTCCGGATTCGGTGACCTCCGAGGCGGTGACGACGTACTCGCCCGGGGGCACGGGACTCACGGTCGCGCGGTAGTATCCCTCGCGCTTCGAATCGGGCTCGAACAGAATCGCGCTCACCGGCGTGTCGCGTCCCCCCGTCCTCTGCAGCACCCTTCCCCTGATCCCCTCCGGGGAACGGCGCTCGCCGATGTACGCGGTGAGCTTGATCGGGTCTCCCGCGCGGTAGACCGTCCGGTCGGCGTCGACGGCGAGAGCGCTCACCTTGGCCCCCTCCGCCAGATACTGGACGAGACCGCCGAAGAAAGATTCGTAGATCCGCTCTCCCTCGTCGCCCGCGAGCTTCCACCGCCAGACGGGAAAGCCGAGAACGACGCCCGTGAGCCCCTCGCCGCAGCGGGCAATGACGAGGAAGGGCGTCCCGCCTTTCCGGTCGTCGAGGATGAGCGGCACGCGCGCGGAGGACGTCGCCGCGAGACCGGCGATTCTCGCGGGAAGCGGGGGCATCGCCTCGAGACCGCGATCCTCGGCGAGCATCGAGGAGACGGGGTCGCTGAACGCCTCCGGCGACGGCTTGACGAAGCTCTCGGCGTATTCGACGCGCGGGCTCTGCACGCGCCGGACGGGCAGGAGCGGCGCGAGGACGCCGAACGATTCTTCTCTCCCGAGGGGGGAATTCTCATCCGCGAGAAAAAGGGCGCTTTTTCCGGACCGGACGAACGCCTCGAGCACGGCCGCATTCGGAGACGCATTGAAGAGCTTCGCGTCGTCGGAGACGATGACGAGATCGTAGCGCTCGAGCGCGGCGGCGCTCGCGGGGAAGGTCCACGGTCTCCCGTCCGGGCTCGCGACGAACCCTTTCCCCTCCGCCCAGGAAACGGTCTCCACCTCGAGCCGCTCCGAGCGCTTGACGAGATCGCGCACGAAGGTCGTGTTCCAATCGGGAAATTGATCGATATAGAGAATGCGCACCTTGCCCTTGAGAACGTTCAGCCGGAACGACTCGGTGTTGTTCTCCCGCTGCTCCTCTCCGGCGACGGGGAGCACCTCCACGGAGAGGCGATGCTCCCCCTCGACGTCGGCCGTGTAGCTCAGGGGCACGCTGATGATCTCCGCGTCCTTTCTCGCGACGACCGACGAGGCGCTCCTGACTTTTCCGCCTTCGAGAAGGCGCACGGCGAGCGTTCTGCCCCGCACGCCCGATGCGCGAAGGACCGCCTCGACGCTCGTCTTCGTTCCCTTGTACGCGATCCGCTCCGCGATGACCTCATCGATCGACACGTCGGCCTTGCCGAGCGTGTCGCCGAACCCGACCGCGTAGACGGGCACCGTGATGCCCTCCCCCGACGTGACCATCCCGCGCGTCACCATGCCGTCCGACAGCAGAATGACGGCCGCGAGATTCCGCGAGCGATAGCGTCTCTGGACCCCCTCGAGAGCGCCCCATATATCCGTTCCCTCCCCGTCCGCGGTGACCGCGCTGTCGGGACGAATGGGCCCGCTCGCGACGGTTCCCGCGAAGGGGACGGTCTCCACGTCCGCGCTCCCGCCCGCGAACGCGCGGCGAAGGGCGGCCACGCCGCCGAGGGCGTCCTCGAGCCGGGTCTTCCCCGATGAATCGCGGATTCCCATGCTGCGGGAGTGGTCGAGAAGCGCCACGACGACGGGCCTGCGCACGTCGGTCCTCTTCGAAACGAACGAGGGATTGATGACGAGAAGCCCGAGGAGAACGAACGCGCCGGCGCGCAGCGCGGCGAGAAGCGCCCGGCGCGCGCCGGAGACCGGAGGAAACGTGCGCCGGTACGCGAGGAGCGTGAAGGCGACGAGCGCGGCTGCGAGCAGCGTTTTCCAGAGCTCGATGCGCATCGGACCGTTCCTTGTAAGAGCGTGTTACGCGGTGCGGTGGAATGCTATCAGAGAGGGGGAAATCGTGTCAAAACCGAAAAACCGCCTGCTCGGCCCGATTCGAACGGCGCGAAGTCGTGACGGAGAATGGAGAACGTCCGGGACGGGGAGGCGTCCCCTATTCGGGTTTGTGCCCGTGCGTGCTCCCGACACTGGCCCCGCCGTTGTTCGAGGACGTCTCCTCGCCGCCCGAATCGGCGTTCTTCACGCCGCCATCGGCCGAGACGCCCTTGAAGCTCTTCACCGCTTCCTGGACCGTATCGAAGCTCTGCAGAATCGTCTGGAACTCGAGCAGCTCGAAAACCTCGTACACGTCCCCGATCATCGAGGCGAGCTTGAGGTCGCCGCCGTTCTCGCGGATCGACTTGATCTCGCTGATGAATATGCCCCATCCCGCCGAGCTGATGTAGTTCACGCCGCCGAGATCCATG
>JBEKAW010000315.1:0-2728 GCA_050015715.1 Candidatus Krumholzibacteriaceae bacterium | reverse complement strand
CGGAGCCGAACATATCCGTCTTCATGAGGGATCGCTCCTCGGGCGTGAGCTGTCCGAAGACGAGATGCGCCTTGACGGATTGGCTCTCGAGATCAGCCGACGGTTCGATCGCTCCCACGACGGCCGCGATCTCGAGGCCCGGAACGGAGGTCAGGCCGACCCGGCAGCTCGCGCCGGCATGCACCTGCGAGAGGGTCTTCAGCGGGATGTCCGCCGCGAAATATATCGAGGAGAGATCCGTGATTGTGAAGAGCTCGGCGCCCTCTGACATGAACTCCCCTAGGTTGACCCCGCGGGAAGCGACGACGCCGCCCGACGTGCAGCAGATCGCCACGGCGTTCTGGGTGGAGAGAGCGAGATCGTAGCTTCGCTGAGCCTCCTTCTTCTGCGCCTCGGTTCTTGCGGCTCGCAGGAGAGCGTTCGCTCCGTCGATCGCTCCCTGCGATTCGCCTGACCGGATCACGGCGAGCGTGTCCCCGGGGCCCACCCGGGCGCCCTCGGTCTTTCTCACCGAGATAGCGACACCCGCGATTGGGGATATGATCTTCTCTCTGCGCACGACGTCCGTTTTGCCCTCGACGGCGATCGCGTCCTCGATGTCCCCCTTCACGATAGGAACGGCCTTCACCTCGACGACGGGGGAGCGGGACGCGCCGGTCTCTTCATCGGATGCCTTTTTCGAACATCCGAAGAGAACGACGAGGACTGCGAGTGCGAATGTGGGAAACAGGTGACGGTTCATCGCGCTCCTTTTGTCATCGCGCGAGGATCTGGGCGGCCCGCGCGGAAAGCTTCAACATATCGCTGCGCGCCGCGAGCTCCTCGATCCTCGTGTCGGTCGCGAGCTGCTGCGCGGCGAGGACTTCGGTCACCGGCGCGGCTCCGCCGAGATACTTCGACTTCGTGAGGGTGTAGTTGTCGTCGGCGTCCTTTGCCGTCGAGCGCAGGTTGTTCAGGCGCCGCTCGAGATTCCTTATTTGCAGCGAGAGCGTGCGAAGCTCGATCGCCTGGGAACGATCGAACGCCTCGGCCTGGTACCGCGCGTTCTCGACGGCGAGGCGCTGCTGCTGTTCCCGCAGCCTTCTCTGTCCCCAGTCCAGGAGCGGCACGTCGAGACTGATGCCCGCGGAGTAGCCGAAGCGGTCCCACCGGTCCGCGGCGGGAGGGTCGAGAGACGAGAGGAAGCCGGCGTCGGCGATGAGGGAGAGCGTCGGGAACTTCTCCCGACGAATCATCTCCGCATCGAGGCCGCTCCTCGCGACGCCGAGATCGTTGCTCGCGGATTCGAGGGACCGCGGAGCGGCGCCCGCGGCCGTCGTATCCGGGGATTCGATCGAGAGGTCGTCGAGCGATCCGCTGACTTCGAACGCCGTGTCCGGCGCCGCGTCCATCATCCCCGAAAGCTCGTACTTCGCGACCACGGCGGCCTCCTCGGCCCTCTCGAGAGACGCGTTCGCCGACGAGAGCTGAATGCCGGTCTTCAGCACGTCGGTGTACTGGACCCGGCCCGCGGCGTTCAGGTTCTTCACGAGATCATAGTAATCGGTGAGCTGCGACAGGCTCCGCCGCTGGAGCGCGATCTCTTCCCGCGCGCGCAAGATCTCGATGAAGGACTGCTTGACCGAGAACACGATGTCGCGCTCGGAAATCTTGCGCGCTATGCCGAGATTCTCGAGATCGAGCTGCATCTGTTGCGCCCTCAGTCCGTAGATTCCCCCGTCGTAGAGCTTTTCCTCCGCGATGATCTGCGCGCTCAGCTGCCCATGGTCGGTTATCGCGGCGTCGTAGCCGTATCGGTCGAACGTGGGGGCGGCGCTCGCCGTGCCGTTCGCGCGCACCTGAGGGAGCCGCGCGCCCGAGAGCCCTTTACGCGCGAGCGCGGCGGATGAGAGGGCGTTATCGGCGGCGCGGATGTTCGGGCTGTTCTTCTTCGCGAGGGCGATGCACTGATCGAGCGTGAGCGTGCGGTGTTGCTCCGCGTCCGCCGGCGCGGTAGCCATGGAGTTGGCAGAGGCGGGCCCGCTCGTCGCCCGGGCCGGGGGCATGCCCGCCGTGGTCAGAAGAATCGTCAAGAAGAGCAACGCGAGCAGCGTCTTTGATTCATGCATTCTCATAGCGCAAAACGAACGTCAAAAGGGTATGCGGCCAACCGCGCGCTCGAAGCCGCGAGGCGCGGTGCACTGGCGTCTACTTCTTGTGGACGATCTTGCCGTTCTCGTCGAGCGTCACCTCGATATGCTTCTTGCCCTTCTCGAGCACTATTTCGTACTGCACGACGGTACCCTTCGTTGATCGTTCGGGGTGGACGATCGTATAGCCGGGGAACGCGCCCGTAACGGTCTTCTGCACTCCCTCGGGCAGCGCCGCCGCTCCAACGCTTTCCTCTATCTCGGTAACGGAACCATCGGCGGCGAAGACGAGGCTTCTTTCAATCGTGCCGTCGACGCTTTCAATCTCATAGGAGATCTTTCCATTCTCGCGCTCTCTCGACCAGTTCCGTATCGTGGCATTTGGATAAGCTCTTTGAAAAGCATCCATTACGACCTTCGGCAGTTTGTTCTTGGCGTGACCCTTCGATTCCTGGCAGTTGGCGTTGCCGAAGAAGAAAGGGGCACAGAAGATCAATGCCACCCCGAGTGCCCAAGCCGTGCAGCGAACGTGCCTCATGGTGCCTCCTTGGTTTGGAGTCAAATATACAACATTTTCATCGATTGCGCCCCCCGCGGTC
>JBEKAW010000314.1:0-2729 GCA_050015715.1 Candidatus Krumholzibacteriaceae bacterium | reverse complement strand
ATATCGAAAACCGCTTCCCGGTAGCGGCCCGCCTCATACTCCTTCGCCGCCTTGTCGAGAATCGACTCGCGTCCGCACGCGCCCGCCATGAGGAGCACGATCAGGAGGAGCGCCGCGGAGCATCGCGCGCCGCGACAGGAACGCATCGCCACAGCCCTTCCGAGCACCATGCTACTTGTTGCTCTGATTCGAGAAAAAGAGATACACGAGACCGACCACGATTCCTCCGACGACGAGCGGTTCCAGGAGCCTCGTCAGCCTGAACTCGCTGTGCTGCGGCCTCGTGAAATCGTACTGGGCGTCCTCGACCTCCTTGAGACGGGAGTAATCGATCGTATCGTTGTATTGCTTGTGGGTTTCCCGCACCCAGAGAACGCTCCCCGTCGCGACGTCGATGAGCTGCGCGAAGACGTCCGCTTTCGCCGAGCGAGCGACCTCGCGCGGCCCGACCCACAATTTTCTCGAGCTCCGCGGATACGAGATGGACAGATGGATAATCTGGTACGAGAGCCGGTACTTCCCGCTCGCCGTTACATTCGGGCCTTCGATCGCGACCTTGATGCCTGCTTCATGGGTCTCCTTCACGAAGGCGTTCTCGAGCATGAAATCCACGGCGCCGGCCGATTTCGCCTTGTTCAGGAGAACGACCTCCCCGCGCTGGTCGGGACCGAGCCCGGCGATGATGTCCGCTGCCGCCTCGGACGAAACCTTCTCGATGATTTCGAAGTTCGTCAGCATTCGCGCGCGCGGCTCCCCGGTGCCCGCGAAAACGGGATCGACACCGAGAATGCCGATGAGACAGATCGTGCACATGGCCTTGAGAAGACTCCTGTTACGCATGATTCTGGACACCTGGTGGCACCTCCGCCGTGTTGGACACCGCAACCCGCCTCCGCCCCACGCCTGGAGAATTCCGATAACCTTAATAATCATCCCCAATTGCACAAGAAAAATCAATCGAAATCCTGAGGAATCGCCCGCCCGGCCCCGGACGACCGCGGGGCGACCTAGAGATGCGAGGGCTCCGCGATGAGATCGTAGGCTTGCGCTTCGATGATTCGGGCGCGGACGAACCTGCCCGGTGAACCGGCGTTTCCCTTGAGATAGGTTACGCCGTCGATCTCGTACGCCTGCCCGTAAAACCTTCCCACCGAGGCGACGTTCCGGTGCGGCCGCTCGTCAGGGGCGAGCTCCGCGTCTACGAGAACCGCAAGCTCCTCGCCGAGCCGGGCGCGGAGGCGCTCCTGCGAAATGTCCATCTGCACGTCGAGGAGCTCGTCCGCGCGCGACTGCGCGACGCGCCGCGAGACCCTGCGAGAGAGCGCCGCGGCCCTCGTTCCGCGCTCGGGGGAATAGGCGAAGACACCGACGTGATCGAACGAGACCTCCTCGAGGAAATCGACGAGCTCGTCGAAATGGGCCTTCGTCTCCCCCGGGAAACCGGTCATCACCGTGGTTCTGAGAACGAGATCGTCGACGGAGGACCTCAGGGTCTCGAAAAGCGCCTCGAGATCGCGCTTGCGATACGGCCGGGCCATCCGCTCGAGAATCGCGTCGGAGACGTGCTGGATCGGTATATCGAGGTAGGGGCAGATCGCGCCGCCTTTGATGAGAGAGACGAGCCGGCCGGCGTCCGCGTGGGCCGGATGCAGGTACATGAGACGGACCCAGTCGAACCGCGCGCCGTCGGCGAGCGCCTCGAGGAGATCGTAGAGGTTCTCATTCCAGTCGCGCTCGAGTCCCCAGGCGGTCGTGTCCTGGGCCACGACAACGAGCTCCCTCACGCCCGCCGCCGCGAGCTCTCCCGCCTCGGCCAGGATCTCCCTCTTCGGTCTGCTCACGATGTCCCCCCGGATCGAGGGAATCATGCAGTAGCTGCAGCGGTTCGAGCAGCCCTCGGCGATCTTGAGATACGCGATGTGCGGCGGCGTGAAGAGCCTCCGTCCGGAAGGAGACCGCGCGACGCGTGCCTCCGGGCGCCCCGCCTTCGATGCGGCCGCGCCTCTTCGGCCGGGTGAGCCGGCCGCGACCTTCTCCGCGAGGGCGCCCATCTCGCCGACGTCGCAGAAGACGTCGACCTCCGGGAGCAGTTTCTCGAGCGAGGACGCCTCGCGCGAAACGAGGCACCCGAGCACGGCGAGGATCTGTCCTGGGCGCTTGGCGGCGCCGACGCGAAGGATCTCCTCGACCGATTCCTCCATCGCTTGCGCGATGAAGGCGCACGTCGTGACGACGAGGAGCTCCGCCTCGGCCGGAGCCGCGGCGCTCCTCCAGCCGGCCTCCTCGAGCGAAGCGGCGACACGCTCGGCGTCGACGAGATTCTTCGGGCAACCAAGATTGAAAAAGGAGTACGTCCCGCGGCGGACCGGAGCGTCAGCTTTCATCGTACTTCTCGCGGCTCACGAGGACCCGCCGGGCCTTGCTCCCCTCGAAGGGCCCCACGACGCCCGCCTGCTCGAGCATGTCGATGAGGCGGGCCGCCCTCGCGTAGCCGACCCGCAGGCGTCTCTGGAGAAGGGAAATGGAGCCCTGCTGATGGATGACGACGAGCTCCCTCGCTTTCTGGAAGAGTTCGTCGTCGATCGGCGCATCGTCGTCGGAGGCAACCGGCGCCTCGTCGGCGAGATCGAGCGTCTCCTCGCCGCGGGCGAACTTCTTCCAGTAAGAGGTCACGCGTTCCGATTCGGCCTCGGAGATAAAGGCGCCCTGCAGCCTGATCGGGTGCGGGA
>JBEKAW010000313.1:0-2734 GCA_050015715.1 Candidatus Krumholzibacteriaceae bacterium | reverse complement strand
AACATCGCGCTCAATTCCATAGACGCGATCGTAATGTCCCACTGCAGGACGGTGGAGCTCGCCGTCGAACGGTTTGCCGCCCTCAACGACGGCGTGTACCCCTCGGATGTGGACTGCAACGCAACTCCCGATGGACAGACGGTCGTCGCTCTGTTGCCCGGTGGATCGCGACTGCTGAATCCAATGGTTTGGTGCTACATGGAGCCCCACGATGGCGCCGCTTGCTGTTCGGGACAGATTGGCTACCAGCCGGTTTGCCAGTATGGCATCAATGCCGGCTACGTAATCACGGGCGTGGGCATCGAAGCCGGCACGACGATCATGTGCATCGTGAAGGAGCCGCCCACATTGAGCACGCGGTAGGCGGATGTGAAGCGCTCTCTGCCGAGCGCTTGTCACTCGAAGATCGATACATTGGAGCCGGGGCCCGCGCCCGGCTCCTCTCGTTCCCGCGCGGCATATCTCGCCGCCCCCCGAAGAAATTCATTTACAAACGAGCGCCCATCCTGATAATAGGGGCAGGTACGAGGGGGCAGAACGTCGATGCAGAAGCGCCGAGCAAGGACAACCGCTCGCGGTCGTCCCCCCGCCGGGGAGACGAGCGCCCTCCACCGTTCCCATACAGCCGCCTCTTCCCGCCGAACCAAATCCTCAGGAGTTCCATTACAATCCGACGATGCCAGAGAGAAGGAAGAGATCAGAACCCTCACGGATCTCCTCCCGCTGCCCGTATTCGAAAGCGATCTGGAAGCCCGGGTCACCTACGCCAACCGCCAGGCATTCGAATGCTACGGCTACACGCAGGATGATTTCAGGCGTGGGATGACGATGTTCGAAACAATCATCCCCGCCGATCGGGCCCGTGCGATGAAAGCTGCATGGGCTGTCGTCCCCGGCCGCCCGACACACGGCAACGAGTACACGGCGCTTCGCAAGGACGGAAGCACCTTCCCGGTAGCGGTTCATACGTCAGCCATTGTGCGCAATGGCAAGAAGGTCGGCTACCAGGGAATCGCGGTCGACCTGACGGACCGCAAGCTCGTCGAAAAGGAGCTCAAGGAAAGCGAAGAGCGGTTCAGGAATATCGTCGAGAAAGGCACCAATCTCTTCTACGTGCATTCTCCCGATCATATCCTCACATACCTCAGTCCCCAGATCGAGACGATGCTCGGCTACAAACCGGAAGAGGCGCTCGTGCGGTGGACCGATCTCGCCTCCGACGATCCGGTGAACGAACGCGCGCTCGAGCTTACGCAGAGGGCGGTCGATACCGGGGAGCGGCAACCCCACTACGAACTCGAGCTCGTCGCGAAGGACGGGCGCCGGGTATGGCTCGAGGTGAATGAGGCGCCGCTCGTGCGCGACGGGAAGACGGTCGCCATCATAGGCGCGGCGCAGGACATCACCGAACGTAAGCGGGCCGAGGATGCCCTTCGGGAGCGCCAGGCCAAGCTCGACAGCATCTTCCGGGCCGCTCCGATCGGTATTGGCATAGACAAGAACCGTACCCTCATGGAGATCAACGACCGAGTCTGCGAGATGACCGGATACTCGAGGGACGAGCTCCTCGGAAAATCGTCCCGCATGTTGTACATGACGGATCAGGAGTTCGACTACGTCGGGCGGGAGAAATACGCGCAGATCGCGCAGAAGGGCATCGGATCGGTTGAGACGCGCATGAGGTGCAAGAACGGAACCACGATCGACGTGCTTCTCAGCACGGCACCGGTCATCGCGGGGGACCTCTCGGGGGGCGTGACGTTCACGGCGCTCGACGTCACCGAGCGGCGGCGTGCCGAGGAGGCGCTGCGGACCAGCGAGATGAAGTACCGGCGGCTCGTCGAAACGCTCCAGGAGGGTATTTGGGCGATCGATCGCGATGGCTGCACGAGCTTCGTCAACCCGCGCATGGCGGAGATGCTCGGGTACACGGTCGCGGAGATGCACGGCAAGCATCTCTCTTCGTTCCTGGATGAGCGCGGGGTCGAGGACTACGAGGAGTATCTCGCGCGCCGAAGCGGCGGCGCCCGAGAGCAGCATGAGTTCGAATTCATTCACAAGAACGGCGAGCGCGTCTATACGCGCCTCGAGACGTCGCGATTGACCGACGAGAACGGGGACTATGCAGGCGCCATCGCCGGCGTCCAGGACATTACCGAGCGGAAGCGGGCCGAGGCGGAGCGGAGAAGGCTCGAGCTGCAGATTCAAGAGACCCAGAAGCTCGAGAGCCTCGGAATCCTCGCGGGAGGAATCGCCCACGATTTCAACAATATCCTCACGGCGATCCACGGAAATCTCGAGTTCGCCATCGCGGCGCTTTCGCCTGACTCGCCGGCTCTCTCGAGCCTGGCGGACGTGGACAAGGCGGCGCGGCGCGCCGCCGACCTGTGCAAGCAGCTTCTCGCCTATTCGGGAAAGGGGCGCTTCGCGATCGGGGCGGTCGATCTCGGGAAGGTCGTCAAGGAGATGGTTCAGATTCTCTCGGTCTCGATCTCGAAGAAGGCCGCTCTGCGGTTCGATATCGCGCCCGATCTGCCCCTCATCAAGGCCGACGAATCCCAGATCCAGCAGGTCGTCATGAATCTCATTATCAACGCCTCGGAGGCGCTCGGAGCGGAGAGCGGCGTCATCTCGCTTTCGGCCGGCGCCATCGATTGCGATCGGGCATATCTGAAGCGGATGCTCCTCGGCGAGCATCTGAGCGAGGGCCGCTGCGTGTTTCTCGAGGGGGCGG
>JBEKAW010000312.1:0-2734 GCA_050015715.1 Candidatus Krumholzibacteriaceae bacterium | reverse complement strand
CGTTTTCTCGGCCGTCGTATTCATCGCAATCGTGCTCGTGTTTCATCTCATAGGGCTCGTGCTTCAGAAGATCGCGAGCGTCACGATCCTCGGTCCCGTCGACCGGATCGGCGGAGCCGTCCTCGGCGCCCTGAAGGGCGTTCTGTTCGTGAGCCTCGTGTGCATCCTCATCACGAGCGCGCCCGCCGCCGGCGGCTTCAGACAGAAGCTCGAGGCGAACCGCGTCGCGGCGGCGATGTGCCCCGTCTTGCCGCGGGTGTACCATTTCTTCATGAAGCGTTCCTCGGTCCGGGTCGATTCGAGCGACTTCGTCCTCGCTCGAACGTCCCGGGAAACCCCGTGATCGCGCTCCGCGTATATCAAACTGCATGGGAGAGGGCAACTGCATGGCGGGCGATTCTCTGATGCTCGAAGATTTCGCTCACGCGGCGGAAAAGCTCGAGTTCGGCGCCGTGCTCGATATGGTGGCCGGCTTTGCGCGAAGCGAGCGTTCGATGCGCGCGATACGCGAGATCCGGCTTGCGGATTCAGACGCGCAATCGATCCGTCTGCAGGAGGAAATCGTCGAGCTCATGCGGCTCGGCGACGGGGGCGAAAGCCTGCCGCTTCCGGGATGGCGGGACAGCCACGCTCTCGTCGCGGCGGCCGGAGCCGAGGGACATCTCTACACGGCGGAGGAGCTCGCGTTCATAGCGAGCGCCGAGGTGAAGGCGTCGGAGGTGGCGAGATTCCTCGCGGGGCATCCGGGGGAGCTGCCGCTTCTTTCGGCGCGCCTCGGAGAGCTCGCGATCCAGGACGACCTTCTCTCGCGGATCGAGCGCGCGATCGGGCCGGATCACGAGGTCCTCGACCGGGCGAGCGAGAGGTTGTCGAGGCTCCGCAAGGAGCTCGGCGCGTTGAGAAACCGGCTGCGCCGGCAGTTTTCCGAATTTGCAGGCCGGATCGGGGGCGGGAAGGGTTACGAGTTCGTGACGGTCCGCGGCGAGCGGTACGTCGTCTCGCTCCCGCGCGGCGAGGCGGGTCGTATCAAGGGAATCGTCCACCAGACGAGCGCAAGCGGAGCTTCGCAGTATATCGAGCCGCTCGAGTTCGTCGACCAAAACAACCGTCTCGAGTCGCTCCGCGAGGAGGAGCGTGACGAGGTCACGCGGATTCTCCTCGAGCTCTCTCGAGAGGTTCTGCGGCGCAGGGACGCGCTTCTCGGGAACCAGGAGACTCTCCTCGCACTGGACCTCGTCTCCGCGAAGGCGGAGTTCGCCCGGCGATTCCGGTGCGTCATGCCGGCTCACGCCGACGACGGCTCGCTTGTTCTGAGGGGCGCGCGACATCCGCTCCTCGAGAAGCGCCTCGCGGGGGAGGGGACGGCGAGGGCGGTGAAGCCCCTGGACATGAGTTGCCCCGGCGATCTGAAGGCGCTCGTTATCTCGGGTCCGAACGCCGGAGGGAAGACGATCGTCCTCAAGACGGTGGGGCTCCTCGTGCTGATGGACCGCGCGGGACTCCTCATTCCGTGCGAGCACGGCACCGCCGTCCCGCATTACGACATGGTATTCGTGGATATCGGGGACGACCAGTCGATCGAGAAATCGCTCAGTACGTTCTCGTCGCGGGTCGTCCGGCTCAAGCGGATCATCGAGCGCGCGAACGAACGGTCGCTCGTCCTCGTGGACGAGATCGGCGACGGGACGGATCCGGAGGAGGGCGCTGCGCTCGCGGAAGCGACGCTCGAGCGGCTCATCCCGGCGTGCGGACGCATCATCGTGACGACGCACCTCACGTCCTTGAAGGGCTGGGCCCACGGGACCGCCGGCGCCATGAACGCCACTCTCGAGTTCGATCCCGACCGGCTGGAGCCGCTGTTCATTCTCAAGATGGGCGTGCCCGGGAGGAGTTGGGGCATCGAGATGGCGGGCCGTCTCGGTCTTCCGCAGGAGATCATCGAGCGGGCGAAGGCGAGCCTCGGCAGCGACACGCTGCGCCTCGAAGAGCTTCTCGCGCATCTTGAAAAGACGGAACGCCTCGTCGCCGAGGAGCGCAGCGAGCTTCGCACGAGGGAGACGCTGCTGGCCGGGCTCATCGAGAGCTACCGTGACCGGCTCGACCGGTTCAAGACGGATCGCGACGATCTCGTGACGAAGGCCCGGGAGGAGGCGCTCGATATCGTCACGTCGACGCGCCGCGACATGGAGCGCCTCATCGAGGAGATAAAGGCGACGCAGGCCGGACGCGAGGCGATCCGCGAGGCCCACACGAACGTCGAGGAGAAGCGTCGCGGTTTCGAGAAGAAGCTCTCCGCGAGAAAGGGCGTGCCGCGCGAGCGTCCCGGCGAGCTCCGCCCCGACATGTGGGTCGAGATCGCGAGCCTCGGCAAGGAGGGGAAGATTGTTTCCCTCGATGCCACACGCGCATTTCTGGAACTCGACGGCGGGCTCCGCGTTGAAACGCTTATCGGGGATCTGTACGCGTCGCGGACGCAAGGGGCGCAGCGGCGCCGCGAGAAGAAAGTCTCATGGACAATGGAGCCGCAGGAAGCCGTCACCGGCGAAATCAGCATTCGCGGGCTCGAGAAGGCGGAGGCGCTCGAGCGGGTGGACGTCTTTCTCGACCGGGCCGTGCTCCAGGGGCTCAGAACGGTGACCGTCATTCACGGCATCGGAAAGGGCATTCTGAAGCGGGCGCTCTACGATATGCTCAGGAAGGATCCGCGGGTCTCCGGCGTGCATCCGGGGGATCC
>JBEKAW010000311.1:0-2735 GCA_050015715.1 Candidatus Krumholzibacteriaceae bacterium | reverse complement strand
CGCCGCAGCCGAGAGCGTCCTCGCCGAGGAAGGCATCGCTCCGCGGGATCTTCGCGTTCCGGGCCTCCGCGTCCCCTTCTTCGGAGAGGTGGAGAGAGCGTTGTTCGCCGAGGCGCTCGAGTTTTCGCTCGGGCCTCTCGAGGCGGACGAATCAGCCGGGGGGAAGGGAAGGTTCAAGCGCCGGGCGAGGTTTCTCTTGCCGCGGGGGGCCTACGGAACGGTGCTCCTCGGCGCTCTCGGAGGCGCCTCTCACAGCAGCTTGCGGTAGATAACCTTGTCGTCACCGGGAGAGTAGAAATCCTTGAGGAGGGCGTCGAGCTCGTATCCGAGCGACTCATAGAAGGCTCTCGTGTCCTCGTACTGGGCCTTGTAGGAGGTATCGATGTAGATGCGGGTGCCGCCCTCGGCGACGATCCGCTTCTCGGCCTCCCGCATGAGCGCCTTGCCGAGCCCCTTCCCCTGGAAATCGGGGTGCACGGCGATCCAGTAGAGATTGTAGCTCGAGATCGTGCACGGAATGGGACCGTAGCAGATGTAGCCGATCGTCCTGCCGCCGCGCCCGGCGAAGATGAAGTAATATCCGCTCGCCACGGCGCCCTTCGCGAGCGCCTCCTGCACGAGCTCGACGGCGACGGCGACCTCGGACGGCGTGAAATAGCCGGTCGCGCCGACGATATCGCGGACCGTCTCCATGTCCTCGTTCAGCACGTCGGATCGAAAGGAGATCTCGGGGGATCCCGCGGCGCCCGCACCCTTACTCACGAGACATCACGTTTCCTTTTTCCGGCAATCGTTCAAGGCGGGCGTTTCGCCGCGGCCCGGGGCCGCGGGCGCCGAGGGGGCGCACAGTCTCTGGGCGGCGTCCTCGAGGATAAAGCGGATGACGGTGTCGTAGTCGAGACCGCCCTGCTGCGCCGCCGCGATGAAACCGGAATCGGGCGAGATGCAGGGATTCGCGTTTATCTCGAGAATGTACGGCTTCCCCTTCGGATCGACCCGGAAATCGACCCGCGCGTACCCGCGAAGGGCGAAGAGATCCCACGAGAGACGGCTCAGGCGGGTGAGCTCTTCGAGGAGATCCTTGTCCCCGGGGGCGAAATCGAAGCCCCTGGGCGTGCAGCGGTACTCAGCCGACTCCTCTTCCCATTTCGCCCGGTAACCCACGATCTTCGGTTTGTCCTTCGGAAAGTCGATGAAATGTATTTCGGCGATCGGGAGCACGCGAGGACCCTCGGGCGTCGCGATGATCGATATGTTGAACTCGCGGCCGTCGACGAAGGCCTCGGCGAAGCATTCGCCGCGCAGGCGCGGCGCCCACTCCTCCATGGCGCGCATGAGCATTTCCTCGTCCGCCTGCCGGAACACCACGTCATCGTCCATGCCGAACGAGGCGTGCTCCCAGACCGACTTGACGATGAAGCTCGACTTTCTCCGCGAGGAAACGCGCCTCTTGACGATCGGGGTCATCCCTCCGTTCGGCCACGGACCCACCCAGTCGGGGGTCGGAAGCCCCGCCGCCCTGATGCGCTCCTTCGCGAGAACCTTGTGCGACGTGAGAAACAGCGCCTCCGAGGGCGAGCCGGTGTAGGTGACACCCATCGCATCGAGCACCGCCGGCACGACAAAGATGAGCCGCCCGTGGCCGTCGAGGCATTCGACGAGGTTGAAGACGACGTCGGGCCTGAACAGGTCGAAGGCCGCGACTATTCCCTTCATGTTCAGCGTGCAGGGGAACTTCGCCGGAACGTGCCCGAGGCGTCCGAGGGATGCCGCGATCGCCTCGAGCTGGACGAGGACGTCGAGCTCGTCGGTCTTCGCCAGCTCGCTCACCGCATTGAAAAGAATCGCTACACGCATGATTGCCTTACCGGATGGTGTGCGCCACCGGCCGCCCGCCGCGCGCGCAGGCGGACCGGATGATGCGGCCGATGAGTGTTACGTACGATATGCCGAGCTTGCTGCACAATATGGGCAGGTCTGAATGCGTCGGATGGAGCCCCGCGAGCGGGTTTGCCTCGAGGAACTGCGGCGTCCCCCGCGCGTCGCACCGCACGTCGATCCTCCCCGCGTCGCGGCACTCGAGGACGCGCCAGGACGCGAGCGCGATTCGTTCCGCCTCGCGCACGGTCGGATCGTTATCGGGGCGCACGAGGATGTAATCGACGAGCTCCTCGCATTGCTCCTTGTTTATGTACGAGTAGACGTCGTTTTCCGCGCCGGGCTTGAGCCCCATCTCGAGCGTTCCCACGGCCTCGGCCTCCGCGCCGGTTCCGACGATCCCGACGGTGAACTCCCGTCCCGGCAGAAACTCCTCGACGATGACCGGCTGGCTGAACTCCGCGAGGAGGCCCTCGCACAGGGGCCACAGTTGCGCGCGGGTCTTCACGATCGACCGGGGCGTGATTCCCTTGCTCGTTCCCTCGGCGACCGGCTTCACGAAGTACGGCGGCTCGAATCGGACCGCCTCGGCGTCGGCCTGACTCTCGACGAGCGCAAAATCGGGAGTCGACAGGCCCGAGTCCCTGATCACGCGCTTCGTCATCCCCTTGTGGAGCGTGAGCGCCATGACGAGGGGGTCCGAGAAGGTGTACGGGATCTCGTAGAGATCGAGGATAGCGGGCACCTGGGCCTCGCGGCCGGCCCCGTGCAGACCTTCGGCGATATTGAAGACGAGGTCCCACCGGTCCCCGCGGGCGAGCCGCTCGACGAGCCGCCGTGCGTTGCCGATCCGGTCG
>JBEKAW010000310.1:0-2748 GCA_050015715.1 Candidatus Krumholzibacteriaceae bacterium | reverse complement strand
GCAAACCTGCGGATCATCGAGGGCGTCCGGAACAGGCTCCGCCTTCCTCCCGAGAAGGTCGTCGTGAATATCGAGCATGTCGGCAACACGAGCTCCGCGAGCATTCCGATCGCATTCTGCGAGGCGAGGGACAAGGGGCGCATCAAGCGCGGCGACACGATTCTCATGGTGGCCTTCGGGGGCGGTCTCACGTGGGGAGCGGTTCTTCTCAAGTACTGAACGCGCGAGCGGAAGGGATCGGCGCATGAGAAAAGCGGCCTTCATATTTCCCGGGCAGGGCTCGCAGTACGTCGGGATGGGGAAGGATCTCGCCGCGGCGTTCCCCCGCGCCCGGGAGCTCTACGAGCGGGCCGACGAGACGCTCGGCATTCCGATATCGCGCATATCGTTCGAGGGGGACGCGGAGGCGCTCACGGCGACGAAGAACGCCCAGCCGGCGCTCCTCATCCACAGCGTCGTCATGTCCCGGATCCTGAGGGAGGAAGGGGGCATCGAGCCCTCGATCGTCGCGGGCCACAGCCTCGGAGAGTATTCGGCGCTCGTTTCCGCGGGCGCCGTCGACGAGATGGACGCTCTCAGGATCGTTCGGCGCCGCGGGGAGCTCATGTTCGAGGCGGGCCTCAGGGAGCCCGGAACGATGGCGGCGATCATCGGGCTGGAACGCCCGGACGTGGAGGCGGTCTGCCGCGGCGCCTCGAACGGTCAGATCGTCGTCGTCGCGAACGTCAACGCTCCGGGGCAGGTCGTCATATCGGGACACACGAAGGCGGTGGAGCGCGCGATGGCGGCCGCGCAGGCGCGCGGCGCGAAGAAGGTCATCCCGCTCAACGTGAGCGGGGCCTTTCATTCGCCTCTCGTGGCGAGCGCCCAGCGGGAGCTCGTCGAATATATCGAGAGCTTCGTCTTCAGGGATGCGCGGGTCGGCGTCGTGTGCAACGCCGACGCGAAGGTGATAACGAAGCGGGAAGAGATCGTCGATGCGCTTTCACGCCAGCTCACGAGCCCGGTGCTCTGGTCCGATTCGATGACGGCGCTTTGCGCGCAGTGGGGCGGACCCATTCTCGAGGTCGGACCGGGCAAGGTGCTCGCGGGGCTCCTGAAGCGGATCGACGGCACGAGGTCCGTGCAGAACGTCGGCACGGCCGTGGAGCTCGCGAAGCGCCTCGCTCCCGAAGCCGCTTGAGCGGCGCCGTGGAACGGACGCGGGGAGCGCGGACGGATGGAGTCGACATGCTGAACCTCGAAGGAAAAACGGCGCTCGTGACGGGGGCCGGCCAGGGCATCGGGCGCGAGATCGCGCTCACCTTGGCGCTGGCGGGCGCCGACATCGCCGCGATCGACATCGACCTCGGCGCGGTGGAGGCCACGGCCGCCCTCGTCAGGGCGAAGGGGCGCAAGAGCCTCGCCGTCCAGTGCGATGTCGGGAGCGCGGCGGACGTCGACCGCTGCGTCGCCGAAGCCCTTGACGGGCGCGAGCAGATCCATTTCCTCGTGAACAACGCCGGCATCGCGCGGGACAATCTCCTTCTCAGGATGAGCGACGCGGAGTGGGAGAGCGTGATGCGCGTGAACCTTACGGGCACGTTCAACGTCACGAGGGCGGTGTCCCGCTCGATGATGAAGAAGCGCTTCGGACGGATCGTCAATATCGCTTCCGTCATCGGCGTCATGGGCAACGCCGGCCAGTGCAACTACGCGGCGAGCAAGGCGGGAATCATCGGATTCACGAGGGCCGTCGCCAAGGAGCTTGCGGGGAGAAACATAAATGTGAATGCCATTGCGCCGGGGTTCATCGAAACGGCGATGACGGCCTCGTTGCCGGAACAGCTGAGGGAGGAGATGCGGCGGCACATCCCGCTCGGGCGATTCGGCTCCGGGACGGATGTCGCGCGCGTCGTGCTCTTCCTCTGTTCCGAGCTCGGCGGCTACGTGACGGGGCAGGTCATCCACTGCGACGGCGGAATGGTGATGGCGTGAACAACGGTACGAGAAGGAGGTCAACCGGTCCATGAACATCGAGGAAAGAGTGAAGAAGGTCATCGAGGAGCAGCTTTCGGTCAATCAGGATCAGATCACGCGCGAGGCATCGTTCATCGACGACCTCGGCGCCGATTCGCTCGACACCGTCGAGCTCGTCATGGCGCTCGAGGAGGAGTTCGGCATCGAGATCCCGGACGAGGAAGCGGAGAAGATCACGAAGGTGGGAGAGGCGATCTCGTACATCGAGTCGCACGGCTCCAAGGAATGATCGGCCCGGGCCTCGCGCCCGGAACCTTCGGCAAGGGGGTAGCGTGTCCGCGAACACGAGAAGGGTGGTCGTCACCGCCATGGGGCTCGTCTCTCCGTGCGGGGCTTCCGTCGAGGAGAGCTGGGCGAACGTATCGGCGGGACGATCGGGAATTGCGCGTATCACGGCGTTCGACGTGAGCGCGTATGACGCGAAGATCGGCGGAGAGGTCAAGAACTTTGATCCCGAGCGGTTCATGGACAGGAAGGAAGCGCGCCGGATGGACCGCTCCGTCCAGCTCGCCATGGCCGCCGCGACGGAGGCAATGGCGCCGATCGAGGGGACGCCGTTCGACGCGGAGCGTTTCGGCGCGATCATCGGCTCCGGAATCGGCGGCATCCTGACCTTCGAGCAGCAGCACGAAGTGCTCATGCTGAAGGGGCCTTCGCGGATCAGCCCGTTCTTCATCCCGATGATGATCTCGGACATGGCCGCCGGGCAGCTCTCGATCCGGTTCGGCC
>JBEKAW010000309.1:0-2798 GCA_050015715.1 Candidatus Krumholzibacteriaceae bacterium | reverse complement strand
GGAAGGCCGAGCTGGAACGGGCCAAGCTCGTCAAGGAGCCCGAGCTCCCCGCGGCGAAGAGCGCCGGGCCGCCGGCCCAGCCGCCCAAGGAAAAACCCGCGGTCGCGGCCGAACAGGCGCCGGCGACCGGCTTCATCGACGTCGCCGTCGATCCGCCGGGCGAAATTTCCATCGATGGACATCAGCGCCTCTACGGCGACCATCTCCCGATGGTCGAGCTTCCCGTCGGAACGCACGAGCTCGTCTGCCGGAGCGACGGACGCCGCGACTATGTGGAATCGGTGCAGATCAAACGTGGTGAGCTTTCCCGGCGGAGAATAACGCTCGAAGAGATCACGGGCACGCTTCTCCTCGAGACGCCCCCGGGCGCGCAGGTCTTCGTCGACGGCGTTTTCAAGGGAACGACCCCGTTGTCGGCGCCGCTGGCGATTTCGGCGGGCACGCACCGTGTCGAGATCAGGAAGGCCGGCTTCAACGCCTGGACGAACGCGGTCTTCGTGCCCCAGGACGAAACCGTCCGCCTCGCGATCAGCCTCGTGCCGGTCTCAGTCTCCCAGTAGCCTCACCGCGGCGGCGAGCACCTCTTCCACCCCGACCGATTCGACGTTCCCCTCGATTCCCCGCACCGCGACGATCGTTTCGTTGACCGGCTTCCATCGCGCGGGATCGGTGGGACCGAACACCGCCACGCACCTCGAGCCGACGGCCCCCGCGACGTGCATCATTCCCGTGTCGTTGCAGAGCGTGAGCGCCGAACGCCTCATGAGGGCTCCCAGGAAACCGACCGGCGGGCACGAAACCGCCGCGGGGTGCGTCCGGCACGCGCCGAGAAACGCGTCGAGCGCAGCCGCATCGACCGGTCCTCGAACGGCGGCCACGCCGAAACCGAAGCGCTCGTGGAGCGCCGTCGCGACCTCGGCGAATCGAACGGCGGGCCATACGTTCGCCCGTTTCCCCGCTCCGGGGTGAACGACGATGAAGCGAGCGCCCTCCCCGAACGAGGCGGCTATGAACCGCTCGCAGTCGCTCTCCTCGTCCGGCCGCGGGACAAGCACGGAGGTCAGATCGCTCTCCTCCACGCCGATCGCGGAGAGCGGATACAGATTGTGCGCGCTCTCGTGCATCCACGCGAGCTCCTCCGCCGGGGGCAGCGGCAGCTCGAGATGATAGAGGCGCGAGCTCAGATCGTGGCCGAAGGGCCTGCTCGTCGAGCCGATCCGCACGCGGGCGCCGCTCGCGACCGCGAGCAGCATGCTCGTCACCGAGAAGGAGACCGTGCTGAGAACGATGACGGCGTCGAACCGGCGTCTCCGAAGCTCCGCGACGAACCGCAGGAGCCCGAGCGGGCTGCGGCGGTTCTCCTCCTTCGCGTACACGAGCACCTCGTCGACGTAGGGATTGCGCCGGCACACGTCCGCGTTGATCGGGGCCGCGACGATGGTGATCCGCGCCTCGGCGAACCTCTTCCTCAGCCCTCTGAGCGCGGGCACGGCGAGGAGCATGTCCCCCATCTGATTGTGCTGCCTGATGACGAGGAGTCTCCGGACGCGCATGCGGGCGAGCTCGCCGGCCGTAATCCGCCTCTTGGAGAGAAAGGGAGCGACGGCGCTCGCGAGCGCCCTTTTCGAGGCTCGTTCGATTCTCTTCCTCACGTCTCCCCCCGGATGAATTTATCGAAAAAACCCTGGAACTTTACGGAGCCGCCGCGCGTATCAAGAGACAAAGAGTGGATGTTTTGCCCCCATCCCAGAATCCCTTCTTGCAGATGGCGGCCTCCCCCAAAGGGCCGCCATCATCTTTTCCCGCGCGAGGGGCCGGCCCCGCGGCGCCGCGCGCCGCGCCCGGCGGGGCTCGCGTGGCTTCGCTCGTCGCGAACGGTTTCGAGAATCCTGAGATAGCTCTCGTAGCGCTCGCGCGATACGAGCCCCCCCTCGACCGCATCCTTCACGGCGCAGCCAGGCTCATGATCGTGCGTGCACGTCGCGAACCTGCAGCCGCCGAGGAAAGGGACGAAGTCCCTGAACAGACCGCCGAGCCGCTCCCTCGAGACGCCGCGGACGCCGAACTCGCGGACGCCCGGCGTATCGCCGAGGTAGCCGCCCGACGTGAGGCGGTGGAGCTCGAAATGGGTCGTCGTGTGCATTCCCTTCCCCGTTCGGGCGCTCACCATCGTGACCGCGAGCTCGAGCCCGGGCTGCACGCACGAGACGAGCGAGGTCTTGCCCGTTCCCGACGGCCCCACGAGAATCGAAAGCTTGCCGGCCATCGCAGCGGCGAGCTCGCCGACTCCCTCGAGCGTCTTTGCGCTCGTGCATATGACGCGGTACCCCATGCTCCGGTACGGGAGAAGCGCCTCGTCGACGTCCTCGCGGCGCGGGGCGAGATCCAGCTTGTTCATGCAGATGACCGCGTCCATCGGACCGCACCCGGCGGCGACGAGCATCCGGTCGAGGAGACGGGCGTTCGGTTCCGGCTCTTTCACGGCGAAAACGAGGATCGCCTGGTCCATGTTGGCGGCCAGCACCCGGGAACCGTTCTTCTGGGAAGGATCGGTCCGCGCGAGGATCGATTTCCGGGGCTCTATACCTGAGATGAGCCCCCGGGGGCCGTGCGTATCGCCGGAGCCCCCCTTCCTGAACGAAACGACGTCTCCGACGACGGGGAGCACGTCTTCGGGCGCCCCCATGACGCGAAAACGCCCGCGCAGGGAGCAGCGGATCTCCCCGGAACCGGAGAAAACGAAGAAATCGGCGCCCTTGATCCGAACGACGAGCCCCTGTGCGGTTTCCCGAAGGTCA
>JBEKAW010000308.1:0-2799 GCA_050015715.1 Candidatus Krumholzibacteriaceae bacterium | reverse complement strand
GTTATATGCGAAACTGCGGCGCGGGGGATGTCGTCCTCGCCGAGCTCGCCTCGAAGCGCGCGAAGATCGACAAAGCGCGCGCGATTCTCGAGAGAGCCGACACGATCTTCGTGAGCGGCGGGGACGTGGAAGAGGGAATGCTCGTGCTCGAGGAGCGCGGGATGCTCCCGTTCCTCCGCGAGCTGTGGGCCGGCGGCAAGCCCTTCTTCGGGATCTCGGCGGGGAGCATCATGCTCGCGCGCGAATGGATCGTCTGGGACGATCCGAACGACGACGCGACCTCGAGCACGTTTCCCTGCATGGGGCTCGCACCGGTTCTCTGCGACACGCACAGCGAGGAGGAGGACTGGGAAGAGCTGCGGGCGCTCCTCGTGCTGTCTCCCGAGGGGACGTCCGGCTACGGCATACCGGCGGGAGCGGGACTGTGCGTGTATCCCGACGGCACGCTCGAGGCGCTCGGCGGGCCGGTCAACTGCTTTGCGAAGATCGGGGGTCTCGTGAGGCGGAGAAGCGATCTCGCGCCGCTCTAGCGTTTGCGTTACAATGGCATGGTGACAATCTGGCAAGGAGGATCGCGTGCGCATATACAAGCGTCTCGCCGTTCACGCCGCACTCGTTTCGATGCTCGTGGCGATGTGCGCCGGATCTGCGCCGGGCATGCAGGCCGGCGCCGTTCCGAAAGAACCCGTGCCCGGGGTCGAAACGCAGGCGTATCTCAACAGGATCGCCGAGGGGTACGTCAAGCTCGCGCTCGCCGTCGGGGAGCACGATCCGATGTACGTCGACGCGTACTACGGCCCCGAAGAATGGCGGGCGGAGGCGAAGAAGAACGGGGCGTCGCTCGAGGATATCGATGCTGCCGCGGCGCCGCTCATCCAGAAGCTGAAGCAGCTCGACGTGAGCGGCGAGGAAGAAATCGTGCAGCACCGCGCGCAGTATCTCGCGAAACAGCTCGCGTCGCTCTCGGCGCGCGTCGCGATGCTCGAGGGGAAGAAGTTCTCCTTCGACGAGGAGTCGATGGGGCTCTACGACGCCGTTGCTCCGCACTACGACGAGAGCCATTTCAAGGAGGCGCTCGCCCGGATCGACTCCCTGGTGCCGCGGGGCCCCGGCACGCTGCAGGAGCGGATCGAGCGGTTCAAGAAGGATCTCATCATCCCGAAGGACAAGCTCGATGCGGTCTTCTCGGCGGCGATCGCGGAGGCGCGCAGGAGGACGAAGGAACATATCGCGCTTCCCGAGAACGAGTCCTTCACGGTCGAGTACGTCACGAATCAGCCGTGGAGCGCCTACAACTGGTACAAGGGGAACAACCGCAGCGTGATCCAGATCAACACGGACCTGCCCAAGTACATCGATGCCCCCGTGGGGCTCGCGTGCCACGAAGGCTACCCCGGGCATCACGTCCAGAACGCGATGTGCGAGCAGCACCTCGCGAAGGAGAGAGGATGGATCGAGTTCACGATCTCGCCCCTCTTCTGCCCCCAGTCGCTCCTCAACGAGGGAGCCGCGAATTTCGGCATCGACGTCGCGTTTCCCGGAAACGAGCGCCTCGCCTTCGAGCGCGACGTGCTGTATCCGCTCGCGGGCCTCGACCCCGCGAAGGCGGAGACCTATTTCAAAATCCAGAAGGCGGTCGGCACCTTGAGCTACGCCGAGGACGAGGCGGCGCGCCGCTACCTCGACGGGCAGATCACGGCGGAGGAGGCGGCGCGGTTCATCTCCACGTACTCGCTCGTGACGATGGAGCGCGCCCGAAAGCTCGTCACGTTCATCGATCAGTACCGGAGCTACGTCATCAACTACAACGTCGGCTACGACCTCATGAAGAACTACATCGCCAGAAGAGGGGGCACGGAGGATCGGCCGGAGGCGCGGTGGCGCGAGCTGGGCGCGTTTCTGTCGTCGCCCCAGGTGCCGTCGGCCCTGAAGTGACCGGGATGCTCGAATCGACAGACGCCCGCGGCCGGTGACCGGCCGCGGCGCAGCAGGAGGGGATGGAAATGAATCTTCATACCAGGAAGACGGTACGGCGGAATGCGGCGCTGCGGCGATGCGCGATCGTGATCGGGCTCTCCATCGTATGGTTCGGGGCGTCCGGGGCACGAGGTGAAGCAATGAAGCCGGGTCCGCTATTCATCGGCATGCAGGGAGGGTATCTGCCCGAGAACAGCACGGTGTTCTCGGAGGGGGAGTGCACGCGCAAGGAGCTGTTCGGTGATTGGTTCCTCGGCGTGCGCGTGCGCCCATACCTCGCGGTCCGGGCGAGCCTCGTCTACCACGACGGCTTCGATGCCGTCTGCCCCGAGAGCCCGCCCCTCCCGCCGCACGGGCCATACGATTGGAGCCGGCCCGAGTTCGGGGCCGGCGGCGATGCGTACCCCTACTACTCGTCGGAGTTCGATCTTGTCGCGGAACCGTTGCCTGCGCGGTGGCCGGTATCGCCGCGGCTGCTCGCGGGCTGGGGCTGGATATGGAAGCAGGACATTCCCATGTGGCTCGCGGGCGTGGGGTTGGCGGCGGGGAGCGAGCGCGTGCGGCTCGTGCTCGACGTCAAGAAATGCTGGTTCGAGGTGCCGTACGAGATGGTCACCTATCATTACGAGGACGGCGTTCTCGCGGGCAGGCACGCGGTGTCCCGGCGCTCGAGGGAGCACCCGCTCGCGGTCATGGCCGGGGTTGAATTCGGCGTCCCCTGGTTCAAGTGAGGAGGTCGCGCGGTGATCAGGGAAATCACGGCCCAGATGCTCGAGACGGAGAGCTTCATAAAGGACAGGGTCGCGGAGATCAAGACCGCGG
>JBEKAW010000307.1:0-2806 GCA_050015715.1 Candidatus Krumholzibacteriaceae bacterium | reverse complement strand
CGTCGTCGAGGCGAACCGTCCGCCCGCGCAGTATCTCTATCGTCGCGGGGGCCGGCACGGGCATCCGCCCGTGCGACACCTCGATGAATCCGCTTCCGAGCCTGAACGGCCGGTGGTAGAGGACCGGAAAACCGAGCATTCCGAGGGCCGCGATCCCGCCGACGATATCGACGATCGAATCGACGGCGCCGACTTCGTGAAAATGGACGCGCGCCGCGCTCACGCCGTGAATCTTCCCCTCCGCGGCGCCGAGAACGCGGAAGGTCTCGATGGAGAGCTCCTTCACGCGGGCATCGAGGCGCGACCGGCGGATCATCCCGAGGATGGACCGAAGATCCCGCTCGTGAACCTTCCGCGAGCAGCGAACCTTCGCGCGAAGGGCGGCGACGCTGCCGCGCTTGACGCGCTCTATCCCGATCGAGAACGGCTCGAGACCGGGAAGCCTGCGGACCTCGCGCGCGACCCGCGCCGGATCGGCGCCGAGCGCGCACAGCCCCGCGAGAAACATGTCGCCGCTCAGGCCCCCCGCGGCGTCGACGATGATCACCGCGTTCGCCCCGACCGCGTTCGACCTCTCACCCACGCGCTTCTTCTTCATGTGCTCCTCCCGCGGCCGTAGATGCGCCGGACGATCGAGGATGCCGCGTAGCCAGCGCCGAAACCATTATCGATGTTGACGACCGTCACGCCCCCCGCGCAGCTGTTGAGCATCGTCAAGAGCGCCGAGAGCCCGCCGAAGCTCGCCCCGTAGCCGACGCTCGTCGGGACGGCGATGAGCGGCGCCTCGGCGATTCCCGCGACGACGCTCGCGAGCGCCCCCTCCATGCCGGCGACGACGATGATGCAATCGGCCGTGCGGATCCGCTCCCACGACGAGAGCAGCCGGTGGATTCCCGCGACGCCGACGTCGTAGAGGCGGTCCACGCCGCACCCGAGGTAGTGGGCCGTCAGCGCCGCCTCCTCCGCGACGGGGCGATCGGACGTGCCCCCCGAAACGACGGCGACGAGCCCGCGGCGCTTCACCGCGGTCCGTTCGACCGCGAAGAGGCGCCCCTCCTCGTGATACACGGCGCCGGGAAGCCTCGGAGCGATCTTCCCGAACAGCGCCGGGCTGCAGCGCGTCGCGAGCACGTTCGCCCCGTGCGCGGCGATGTTCTTCGATATCTTCGCGATCTCGACGGCGGTTTTCCCCTCGCAGAAGATCACCTCGGGCGTGCCGCGCCTGAGCGCGCGATGGTGATCGATCTTCGCGAAGCCCAGATCCTCGAAGGGGAGCGCCTTGAGCCGCTCGAGCGCCGCGGCGACCGTGAGCTTCCCGCTCGAGACCCGTTCAAGAAGCCTTTTGAGCCTCGTCTCTTCCATTCTCTTTGAGCTCCTCTCTCATGCGCAGAACGATCCCCAGGACCTCGCGGCACGTCCCCGCCGTCGTGAGTACCGCCCGGTAGTACCCGGCGCCCTCGAGCGACCGGAGATACCAGCGGTAGAACTTTCTCATCTCTCTCACGCCCACCTGCTCGCCGAAATACGCGACCTGGAGGCTCACGTGCCGCTCGAGCACGTCGAGGCGCTCCGCGAGCGTCGCTTCGCGCGGCGGCGCGCCCCTCATGCAGTCCTTTATCTCGCGGAAGATCCACGGATTCCCGAGGGCGCCGCGTCCGATCATGACGCTCGCGGCCCCCGTCGCCCGCGTAACCTCGCGGTAGCCCTCGACGCTCTTGATGTCGCCGTTCGCGATGACGGGTATGGAGAGCGCCTCGCGCAGCCGGGCGATGTCCTCCCAGTGCGCCGCGCCCGTGAAGCCCTGGCTCCGCTGCCTCGGGTGGAGCGTGACCGCGGCGATGCCGCAGCGCTCGAGCAGGAGCCCCGCCTCGAGGAAATTGCGCTCCTCGACGCTCCAGCCGCTCCTGATCTTCGCCGTGACGGGAACCGCGACGGCCGCGACGACCGCGCGTGAAATCCGCTCCATGAGATCGAGATCGCGCATGATCGCGGCGCCGCCGTTCTTGCGCACGACCTTCTTGACGGGACAGCCGAAGTTGAGATCGATGAACGAGGCGCCGGCGCTTTCGGCGATCGAAGAGGCGCCCGCGAGCGTTTCCGGCGTCGCGCCGAAGAGCTGCACGCCGAGCGGCGCCTCGCCGTCGAGGCGCCGGAGAAGCGCCTCGCTCTTCTTGACGCCGCGCGCGAGGCCGTCCGCGCTCACGAGCCCCGTGAACGCGACGTCGGCCCCGAGCTCCGCGGAGACGAGCCGCAGCGGCGCGTCGGAATAGCCCGCCATCGGCGCGAGGCAGAGAAGAGGGGCCTCGAAGAAACTCTTCCCGAGCGGCACCGGCATGTCCCTCCCGCGGATGAGCCGTCAGATGCTGTGCGGAACGACAAACAGGGCGAGACTCACGAGGAAGCTCACGACGATCGCCCACGCGAACGCCGCGGGACCGAGACGGTCCTTTTCCTCGCCCCCGCCGATGAAGCTCCCCCGCACGAGGAGCAGGCTCACGAGCCAGAGGATGAATATCAGCTGCGTCTTGCTGTCGGTGATGTCGTGCCCGAAGGGGTATCCCTCCCAGAGCGTGCCGTAGGCCTCGTGGTTGAGGAGCATGCCGAGCGGCACGAAACCGATGAAGGACGAGACGAGGACCCAACGCGCCGAGCGCACGGCTCCCCTCTTGCCCTCACGACCCCGAAGAATCCCGACCGCTCCGAAGAGGCTCATGATCATGAAGAAAAAGGCGCCGAACATGCAGACGATGTGCGCGACGAGGACCGGCTTCGACACCGGCCCCTTGAACGTGAGGATGCCGAACTT
>JBEKAW010000306.1:0-2828 GCA_050015715.1 Candidatus Krumholzibacteriaceae bacterium | reverse complement strand
CCGGAGCTCTTCAAGCTTCGCGACAGCCGGGAGCGGACCTTCGCGCTCGGGCCGACCCATGAGGAAGTCATCACGATGATCGCCCGGGACGACATGAAGAGCTACCGGAGCCTGCCGCAATGCCTCTATCAGATTCTCATAAAGTTCCGGGACGAGATCCGTCCGCGATACGGGGTCGTCCGCGCGCGGGAGTTCATCATGAAGGACGCGTACAGCTTCCATCAGAGCGATCAGTCGCTCGACGAAACGTACCGCGCGATGGAGGGGGCGTACCGGCGGATCATCGAGCGGTGCGGCCTCGCGTACCGCATGGTCGAAGCGGAATCGGGATACATCGGAGGGAACGAGTCCCACGAGTTCGTCGTGCTCGCCGGGAGCGGAGAATCCACGATCCTCAGCTGCTCCTGCGGCTACGCGGTCAATATGGAGCGGGCGGCCGCGCGGGAGTCCGATGCCGCCGCCGGCGAACCGGCGAGCGGAGCGTACGAACGGGTTCGGACGCCGGGGACGACGACGGTCGAGCAGGTGGCCGGGTTCCTCAAGGTGACGCCGAGGGAGATCGTCAAAACGCTCCTCTACCGGTCCGGCGCCAGGAACGTCGCGGTGCTCATCCCCGGGGACCGCGAAGTGAACGATATAAAGCTCGTGCGCCTTCTCGAAGACCCCCAGGTCCGCTTCCTCGAGCCCGACGAGGTCAGGAGCCTCACGGGGGGCCCCGTGGGGTTCTCGGGTCCGGTGGGACTCCCCGTGGGCACCGTCCTGTTCGCGGATCGCCTCGTGAAGGGATTCGACCGCATGATCGTGGGGGCGAACGCAGCCGACGAGCATCTCCGCGGGGTGAAGGCAGGCCGCGATTTCACGGTCGAGCGGTTCGAGGATCTCGTGTGGGCGCGCGAGGGGGACCTCTGCCCGGCGTGCGGCGCGCCGATGACGAAGAGCAGCGGTCTCGAGGTCGGGCACATCTTCAAGCTCGGAACGAAGTACTCGACGGCGATGAACGCCGAGTTTCTCGACGAGGCGGGAGAGAGCCATCCATTCATCATGGGATGCTACGGGTTCGGCATATCGCGGATGGTCGCCGCGGTGATCGAGCAGCTCCACGACAAGGACGGGATCGTGTGGCCGCCGTCCATCGCGCCGGTCCCGCTCATCATCCTGCCGGTCAATATCAAGGACCCTGAAATATGGGACGCGGCGTACCGTCTCGAGGGCGCCTTCACGGAGCGCGGCATCGAGACGCTGCTCGACGACCGGGATTTGAGCCCCGGCATCAAGTTCAAGGACGCCGACCTGATCGGCATTCCATACCGCTTGACGATAGGCAAGAAGCTCAAAGAGGGCGCAGTGGAACTCTTCCACAGAGCGAGCCATCAGGTGGAGGAGATACCTCTCGGAGAAACCATTGAAAGGGTTGTGGAGCGGATCAGGGCCTAGGCGCTGACCGTCTTCCGGGAGAGCCGCGATTTGAGACGCGAGGCCTTTCGATGGTGGATGATTCCCTTTTTCGCCGCTTTGTCGATTGTGGATTCGATGCGCGGATGCTGCGTCTTCGAGGCCTCGCCCGCCGGAAGATCCCGGTACGACTTGATCAGCTTGCGCAGGGAAGTCCGGTGGGCCTTGTTGGTCAGGCGTCTACGCTCGTTCTGACGCATCCGTTTTTCCGCTGACTTGTGGGTCGGCATTCGTTCTTCACCTCCGTGATGGGATAACATACGCAAAGGGTAATTGGATGTCAAGTGTGCATGCGCGGCGTCTCAAAGAAAAGGCGGCCGGTTTCCCGGACTCCCCGGGCGTCTATTTCATGAAGAACCGGAGCGGACGCGTTCTCTACGTCGGCAAGGCGAAGGACCTCTCGGCGCGCATCAGGAGCTACGTTCAGAGACCGGAGGCGCTCGACGCGAAAACCTTCGCCCTCATGCGGGCCGCGGACACGATCGACTATATCGCGACCGACACCGAGGTCGAGGCGCTCGTCCTCGAATGCACGCTCATCAAGGAGCATCGGCCCCGCTACAACATCCGGCTCAAGGACGACAAGCGGTATCCGTACCTGAAGCTCACCACGGAGGAGCGGTTCCCGCGCCTCATCCTCGTGCGCCGCATCCAGAACGACGGCGCCGAGTACTTCGGACCGTATACGGATTCGAACGCGCTCCGGCGGACGCTCCGGACGATGCGGGCGATCTTCCCGCTCCGCGACTGCCGGGGAGAGCGGCCCGGCAGATTCGCGGGGAGAGAATGCCTCAACTTTCAAATAGGCCGTTGCCGCGCCCCCTGCACGGGAAAGATCGCCGAGGAGGATTACCGGGAGCTCGTCGACCAGGTGCGCCTTTTTCTCCGGGGACGGGGGGAGCGCCTCAGCGAGTCGATGCGCGACCGGATGTGGCGCCTTGCGCGCGAGAAACGGTACGAGGAGGCCGCGGCCGCCCGGGACCAGATGGGGGCCTTCGAACGGTTGTCCGAGAGGCAGCGCGCGGTGACTCCCCGGGGGGAGAACGAGGATTTCGTGGCGCTCGCCCGCGAAGGGAATCTCTCGTGCGGCGTCGTCATGAAGATTCGCGAGGGCGCGATCCTCGGACGCGAGTCCTTCTTCGTCCCGGCGCCCGCCTCCGAACGCGCGGCCGACGTGTTCGAGGCGTTCTTCGAGCTCTATTACCATTCGACGACGGACATACCGCCTCGCATCTACGTGTCGAACGCGCTGGCCGACGGCCGGCTCGCCTGCCAGTGGCTGAGCGCGCGATCCGGACGGCGGGTGAGGATCGGCGTTCCGAGACGCGGAGACACGAGGGCACTGCTCGAGCTCGCACTCAAGAACGCGGACCTCC
>JBEKAW010000305.1:0-2832 GCA_050015715.1 Candidatus Krumholzibacteriaceae bacterium | reverse complement strand
CTGTCCTTCCACTGCCCGGGGCAGCCGCCCGATCCTATGTTTCGCACGTCCCAATCGTAGAACACGAGATTCGGGAGCGGGAGATCCCGGTACACGGTGAACGTGAGAAAGCAGCCGCCGAGGGACGGCAGGTCGCCCGGCGGAATGTCGCCGTCCTGGAGATCGTTGCATCCGGTAGAGAACTTCTTCATGTCGATCTTCGGAGACTGGACATATTCCCACTGGCACGGCGCGTGAACGCCGCCCGGTCCCGCGCAGAACGGCGTGTCATAGAGCCCCGGGTAGCTCGAGCTCGGGTACGGCGATCCGACGAAGAAGACGACCTGTGAGCCGAAGTTGTCTCCGCACGGATCCTTATCCATCAAGTTGTTCTTGAGACCCGAGAACATGCCGAACCCCGGGTTCGGCTCGCTCGTCCATATCCCGGCGCTGTGGGCGCCGACCTCGGCGCTCTCGAAATCCTCGAAGTCGTCGAGGCCGCCCGAATCGGCGACGCGGATGCTATCGACGATGCACGCGCCGTCCGTGTTCCAGAGACCGTCCTGGTCGCTCCACGCGCCGTCCGAGGTGAACCGGAAACGGAGCTTCGTGCGAGCCTGGCTCAGCGCAAGGGAGTGAGATTCAACCTTGTTGCCGTGGCCGTCGAAGGAGACGATGGGCTGCCAGCTGCCGCCTCCCGCGTCGTATTCGACGAACGTGTAGTCATACTCCGGTTCGGAATCCCATACGATGTGGTAGGAGAATCTGATCGCGCCGCTGAAGCTGAACGCGGCAGTCGTGAGACGTTGATCCCAGCCGTTTCCGTAGCCGGGAGCCCTCCGCCACGAGCACAGGTACGGATCGCCCGGAGTCGCGGCACGAACGCCGCACCACATGGATTTGGTCCCCTCGATCGGCACGAGACGCCCGAAGGAGCCGCCGCCGAGCCCGGCGAAGTCGTCCACGTGGAAGAAATCGCCGGGCTGCGCGGTTTCGTCGTGGCGGGTCCAGCCTTGCCAGTTGTCCAGCTCGAAGCTGTACCATACGATACAGTACGTGTCGACGGCAGCCTCTTCGTAAAGGCCGCGCAGACCCGGATCCGCGAGCTCCGAGGGCTCCTCGCTCGATGAGGCCTTCATGACGCGGAACCCCGGCCTGGCGTTGCGCGCAAGCCCCGGCCCCGCAAGCATTGCCGCGAGGCAGAGACAGAGCAGCAGAGAAGAAAGCCTTCTCATCACGGTCCCCCCATCATCAAGAAGGTTTCTGGTTTTGTCTCCACGTCCCGCGAAGACGAGGCGGAATTCTCCTATATTTATTGTACGGCAATTCCATCCCTTTTCCGGAAGGGAGGAAACATCTTATTATCCGCAGGCCAAACGTCCCCAGGAGTCCTCTTGTATTCTAGCAAACAACTTCATATTTGTCAATTAGTTATGTGCGAATGACCGGCCCCGGCCCCGCATTTGATTGTCCGATAGCGCGATAAAAGAAGAGGGCCGGGAGGGGGGCTCCCGGCCCGTGTGCGGGCTCGCGTTCTGATCGTTGTGCGTCGATCTCAGCTAAGCCCTGCGCTACCTCAGCATGACCATCTTCTTGGTCTGGCTGAAGTCCTTCGTCTCCATCTTGTAGAAGTAGATGCCGCTCGCTACCGAGCCGCCCCGGTCGTTCTTGCCATCCCAGGCGACCGTGTAGGATCCGGCATTCTTCACGCTGTTCGCAAGCGTACGAACAAGCTGGCCGGCGACGTTGTAAACCTTCAACGTCACGAGTCCCTTATCCTTCATGTCGTACTTGATCGTCGTCGACGGGTTGAAGGGGTTCGGGAAGTTCTGGGCCAGGTTGTACGACTTCGGCGTCACGGCCGGCGTGATGTCGACGTTGGTCGTGCTCTGGAACCACTTGAAGACGTCCCCGGCGATCTCGAAGCGATCGATCGGTGCGCCCGAGACGTCGTTGCGGACGTACTGGTAGCTGAAGCCGAACCACATCGTCTTCACGTCGAAGCCGGCGGCGTTCTTCTCGGCCGACTGGATGCCCGCATAGTAGTTCGTGCCCTGGTACGCGGGGTACCGGAGCGCGTAGGCGCCGTTTGCCGTCCTGTCGAGCACGTCGAACTGGTTGATGATGAAGCAGCCGCCGAAGGCGTAGAACTTGTCCGGAACGCCCGTGTGATAGAAGATGCTGCCCGGGTCGCCGGCGATGAGCGGATTGATGACGCCGCCCGCCGTCCGGCCGCCCGTGAGGTTGAAGTAGCTGTTCGCGATGTAGTCGACGCCGCACCAGGTGCTCATGAGGCTGATCGCGGTCGGCGATGCGTCGGCGTTGAGATCGTAGGCGACGTCGTCGCCGCAGATCCAGAGGCCGCACCGGTGCTCGCTGAGGCTCATCCAGTCGATGAGCATCTGAGCGTCGTTCGACTTGTCGCTGTTGGTCGTGCCGTCCGTGATTGTGGCCGTCGTCAGGTTGCCGCTGTCCCAGACGATCACGTTATACTGGTCCGTCAGCTGCTTCGTCTTCGCGCGGCTCCCCGGGCCGTTCGAGGCCGCGGCGTCGGCGTCCAATACGTCGTAGACGTCGGGCTGGTTGTTCGCGGGCAGCACGGCGTTGAAGACCGGCTCCCAGTACGCCCTCACCGTGCCCTTGAAGAAGTAGTCGGGACGGGCCCCGAAGTCGTTGACGAAGAGCACGTCCGAGTTCTTCGTCGGGAGGCACGTGAACTCGAGGTACGGGGTGTCGTTGTAGAAGCCGATTCCCGCCGAATCGCGCCGCGGCCATATCGACTCGACGCTGTTTCTGTCGCGGGCGCTGAAGTAGTACTCGATCTTGTACCCTCTCGTGAAGAGCGAGTCGTTG
>JBEKAW010000304.1:0-2835 GCA_050015715.1 Candidatus Krumholzibacteriaceae bacterium | reverse complement strand
CGATGAACTGGACGTTGAAGGGGCCCGTGATGTCGAGCGATTTGGCGAGCTCGCGCGCGACGCGCTTTATCCTTTTGACCGTCTCGAGGTAGATCCGCTGGGGCGGGAGCACCATCGTCGCGTCCCCCGAATGGACGCCCGCGTGCTCGATGTGCTCGCTCATCGCGTAGATCACGATCGCGCCGCCGCGGGCGACGGCGTCGATCTCGATCTCCTTGGCTCCCTCGATGAACTTCGATATCACGACCGGGTGCTCGGGGCCCACGCTCGAGGCGATCGAGATGAACTTCTCCATGTTCTCTTCGTTGAAGATGACGTTCATCGCGGCGCCGCTCAGAACGTACGAGGGCCGGACGAGCACCGGGTAGCCGACGCGGGAGGCGAAGCTCTTCGCCTCTTCCAAGGTCGTGAGCTCGCGCCACGGCGGCTGATCGATCCCGATGTCGTCGAGGAGCCGCGAGAACTTGTGGCGGTCCTCGGCGCGGTCGATGCTCTGCGGGCTCGTCCCGAGCACCCTGAGCCCCGCGGCGTGGCATTTCATCGCGAGGTTGTTCGGGATCTGCCCTCCCATCGAGAGAATGAGCCCGAGCGGCTCCTCGAGCTCGTAGATGTCGAGCACGCGCTCGAAGCTGAGCTCCTCGAAGTAGAGCCGGTCGCACTCGTCGTAGTCGGTCGAGACGGTCTCGGGGTTGAAGTTGATCATGACGGTCGATTGCCCCAAGGCCTTCGCCGTCTTCACGGCGTTCACGCAGCACCAGTCGAACTCGACCGACGAGCCGATGCGGTATGCGCCGCTCCCGAGGACAATCACGGCGGCGCCGCCGGGCATCTTCCCGTAATCGACGTCGTGCTCGGCGGCGGAGTACGTGAGATAGAGGTAGTTCGTTTTGGCCGGGTACTCGGCGGCGAGCGTGTCGATCTGCTTCACGTACGGCCGGATGCCCCAGCGCTTGCGGAGCTTTCGCACGTCGAGCTCGCTCTTCCCGACGATCTTCCCGACCTGGTAGTCGGAGAACCCCATCCTCTTCGCGCGCGCGAGGAGCTCTTCCGTGAACGGCTCCGCGCCGAGCGCCTCTTCCATTCTCACGATGTCCCTGATCTTGTAGAGAAACCATTTGTCTATTCCGGAGAGCTCGTTGATGCGCTCGAGCGAGACGCCCGCGCGAATCGCCTCCGCGACGGCGAAGATCCGCATGTCGGTCGGATGGGCGATCGCGTCCTCGACGTTCTCGAAGCGCAGCCCGTTACCCACGAGCCCGTACATTCCGACGTGGAGCATCCGGATCGCCTTCTGGAGCACCTCCTCGAAGCTCCGCCCGATGGCCATGACCTCGCCGACCGACTTCATCTCGGAGCCGATGATGCGCGAGACGACCTTGAACTTGTTGAGGTCCCACCGCGGGAACTTGAGCACGATGTAGTCGAGCGCTGGCTCGAAGCACGCGGTCGTCGACTGCGTTATCGAGTTCCTGAGATCGGGAAGCGCGTGGCCGAAGGCGAGCTTCGTCGCGATGAAGGCGATCGGATATCCCGTCGCCTTCGAGGCCAGCGCCGAGGAGCGCGACAGGCGCGCGTTGACCTCGATCACGCGGTAGTCCTCGCTCCGCGGGTCGAAGGCGTACTGGATGTTGCATTCCCCCACGATCCCGACGTGCCTGACGACCCTGATCGCGATCTCGCGGAGCTTGTGGTACTCGGCGTTCGTCAGGGTCTGGGACGGCGCGACGACGATGCTCTCCCCCGTGTGGATCCCCATCGGATCGAGATTCTCCATGTTGCAGATCGTGATGCAGTTGTCGAAGGCGTCCCGCATGACCTCGTACTCGATCTCCTTCCACCCCGCGAGGCACTCCTCGATGAGCACCTGGCTCGCGGAGGAAAAGGCCCTCTCGAGCATCGGCTTGAGAGCCGCCTCGTCCGCCGCGACCCCGCTTCCCTTCCCCCCGAGCGCGTACGCGGCGCGGATCATCACGGGGTAGCCGATCTTCTTCGCCGCGGCGAGACCCGCCTGCGCCGAGGAGACCGCCGTGCTGCGCGGCGTAAAGACCTCGATCTCCGCGAGCTTCTCGACGAAACGCTTGCGATCCTCCGTCGCGACGATCGCCTCGACGCTCGTGCCGAGGACCTCGACCCCGTATCGATCGAGCGCGCCGCTCTCCGCGAGCGCCACGCCGCAGTTGAGCGCCGTCTGCCCGCCGAACGACAGGAGAATCCCGGCCGGCCGCTCCTTCCGGATGACCTGCTCGACGAAATACGGCTCCACCGCGAGGAAATAGACCTTTTCAGCCATCCCCTCGCTCCTCTGGATCGTGGCGATATTGGGATTGATGAGAATGACCTCGACGCCCTCCTCCTTCGCGGCCTTTATCGCCTGGCTCCCCGAGTAATCGAACTCCCCCGCCTGGCCGATCTGGAGGCCGCCGCTTCCGAGGAGAAGCACTTTCTTCGTCTTATTTTCCATCTATTAGACTTTCGATAAAGGCGTCGAAAAGGTATTCGGTGTCGGTCGGCCCGCCGCTCGCCTCCGGATGGAACTGCACGGACCTGAACGGGAGCCGCGCGTGCCTGACGCCTTCGTTCGTCGCGTCGTTCGCGTTCTCGAACCAGGGCTCCCATCCCTCGGGAAGCGTCTTCGTGTCGACCGCGAAGCCGTGATTCTGGGACGTGATGTGGCATCGCCTCGTCCCCGTCTCGGTGCACGGCTGGTTCTGCGAGCGGTGGCCGAACTTGAGCTTATAGGTGTCGGCCCCCGCGGCGAGGGCGAGAAGCTGATTTCCGAGGCAGATGCCGAAGGTCCTGGTGCGCCGCGCGAGCGCCTCCTTCAGGTGAGCGATC
>JBEKAW010000303.1:0-2841 GCA_050015715.1 Candidatus Krumholzibacteriaceae bacterium | reverse complement strand
CGGGGTTCCGGCGCGGAGCGTTCGACGTCGCCGGGAACGCTCGGGCCGGGAAGCCCGGGAACCTCGCCGCCGTGCCCCGCGGTGTTCGAGGCGACGTCATCGGTGATATCGTTGAGCGAGATGGTGAGCACGTCCTCATTGAACGCTTTGTCCCGCTCGACCTCCGTCGAGTTCATGATGGACTCGAGCTTGGCCACCATCTCCTTCGCTTCCCTGTTGCCCGGCTCGCGATCGAGCACGTCGCGGTATATCCGCAGCGCCTTGTTGTAATAGCCCTGCGCCGCGTAGATCCCCGCGAGCGTCATCGTCGCGAGCTCTCCCGGACGCTCGTCGCGCACCGCTTTCGCGTTGCCGAGATCGATCTCCTTGACGACGAAGGACGCTTCCATCTCCTTGAGCGCGCGCGCGACGGTCTCATTCGTCGGGTCGATCGCGAGAATCCTCCGGTAGCACTCCGCCGCCTCCTGCCGCTTGTCCTCCGCGAGCAGGATGTCACCCATGAACTTGAGGGCCACCATGTTCTCGGCGTCGAGCTCGAGCACGCGCCTGAACTCGCCCTTCGCGCGCTCCGAAGCGCCCTTATCGTAGAAGCACTTTCCGAGAATGACGTGAGCGCTCGCGTACTGCGGAAACTTCTCGAGGCCCTTCTCGATGATCTCGATTGCTTTGTCGACCTCGCCGTTCTTGCGGTAGGCATCCGCGAGCGGGGCGAAGACGCGCGAGTCCTGCCCGCGCTCGTACCGCGTGACAAGGTTCTGAAGATCGTCGCTCATACCATCGGCCTTTCAGCTCCCATCCGGAACGGATATTCCGCTGCCGATAAGGCTATCAGAGCGCCCCCGCACTGTCAAGAGAATGCACCCTTCAAGGGACCCGGTCGCTGAACCGCTGGACGGGACGGGTTGCGGAGAGGAGACGTTCCACATGCGGAGGCGGCGGCCGGAGCGAGACCGTGCCGGCACGGCGGCCGCCGGCGACGAATCACGGAAGCGACATATTGAGGCGCTGCATCCGCTCCTTGTCGAGCATGCCGTTGAGGAGCATGATCTGGCGCTCGAGGCTCTGGACCCGCCGCTTGAGCATCTCGTTATCACGCGCGAGCGAATCCTCCCGGGAGCCCGCGACGAACTGGAACGGCGATTGACGCCCACCCTCGGCGTTGCCCCGCTCGACGGTGAAGATGTTGTCGGATACCATCCGCGGGCCCGTATAGGCGCCGCCCGGCGCGTAGTCGGTGATCGCTCCCTCGTCCGCGGCGGGGAACTGCATCGCGGCGCCGGCCGGGCGAACGTCGGAGGCGACCTCCTTGACGCGCGGCGCGACGGTGCCGGTCCGCTGCAGCACGAACAGGGCCGTGATCACGATGATCGCGGCGGCGGCGGCCGCGCCGACGGCGAAGCGCGACATCCACCACTTTTCTCCGAAGGGGAGAGCGTCGATCTCGCGGCGCATGAGCCTCGATTTCTCCTGAAGGATACGCCGCTTCACGTTCCACTCGAAGCCGTCGCTCACCTCGAGCTCGGGAAGCGACCGCGCCGCGTCGAGGCTCGCATCCATCTCCTTGACGAAGAGCGCGCACGACGGGCAGCCGGCGAGGTGCCGCGCGAGCTCCATGCGGCTCCTTTCATCGAGCGCGTCGTCGCGGCTCAGAAAGTACAGATCCTGCGCTGTGGCGCATTTCATCGTCCGTTCCCCTTTGCGTTGAAATCGTCTCCGAGGAGCGGCGCGACGAGCTTCTTGAAATGCGCCCTTCCTCTGTTTATGCGCGAGCGGACCGTGCCGAGCTTGAGGCCGGTCACCGCCGCTATCTCTTCGTAGCTCAGATCGTTGATCTCGCGAAGCACGAACGCGGGACGGTACTTGCCGGGAATCCTCTCGATCGCCTCCTGGACCATGTCCTTCAGGTTCTCGCGTTCCATATCGTTGTCCGGCCTCCGGGAATCATCCCTGAGATCCCGCCACTTGCCGTCGTCCTCGCCGCCCGCCTCTTCGGACCACATGCTCACCATCGCCGGCCGCCGTTTCGCGCTCCGCACGCGGTTGCGAACGAGATTCGTCGCGATCGTGTAGAGCCAGGTGGAGAAGCGGGCGATCGTCCGGTACTTCCCGGCGTGGATATATGCCTTGACGAACGTCTCCTGCGCGAACTCCTCGGCCTCGCTCTCGTTCCCGAGAAGCCGGTACAGATACGTGTACAACCTGTTCTTGTACCTCCCGACGAGCAGATCGAAGGCCTGATTCCGGCCTTCCTGGACGAGAAGCATCAGCTCTTCGTCCGAAAGCTCTCCAAAATCGATCTTGCGCTGCGGGAGCTCGCCAGGCCTGATCACTCCGTCATCTCCGTTCTTGCCTTCCACCATGATTCAACACCCGGTAATTGAAAAAGTTCCGCGCCGGGCCTCCCGTGCGCGGCGACGGTCGAACGCAGATCTATTGCCTTTCGAGCCCGTCGGTCTCATAGAGCGATGACGATAGCTTAACTTCTTTTATAGCAGTCAGTTCGAAGAACGCCCCCCCGTCCCCATTCTCTCTCGAGAGCCTCACCCAGGCGGGATAGCCGACATCCCGGGAGGTTACCATATGCCCGTACTCGATCGTGCAGCAACGGCCTCCCGCGGGGAAGCACTGTTCGAACTCGCGCATTCCGGTCCCCCGTTCCCCGCGCATCTCGATCCGGCGGTCTCGCCAGACGGCTTTCAGATGCCAGAGCGAGCCCGAGTATTCAACCGCCGCCGACCGAAGCTCCGCGCAACGGGGAAAGGCAAACAGCAGGACGCCGAGAATATCGGCGCTCGTCAAGCGCTCTCCCATCCCCTCTTCTACGAGGGCGAGAGAGGAATC
>JBEKAW010000302.1:0-2843 GCA_050015715.1 Candidatus Krumholzibacteriaceae bacterium | reverse complement strand
GCCGAGCCGACGTTTGCGGGTGCTCTTAGAAGCACCGGCCCCCACCGCTTCTTCTCGAGCGGGATGATACGGTATTCGACGCGGTAGAAGGCCTTGCCCTCCGCGTCCGTATCGAGCCCGTAGATCTCGAAATAGAATACGATCGGCGCGGGGATCCGGTACGCGCGAGCCGGATGGGGTACGACTTGCAGGTTCCCCTCTGCGAACTTCGATCCCGGATCCGCGTTTCGAATGCTGCTCGCGAATAGAATGTCGCTGACACCGGGGGAACCGCTCTCTGGGGCGATATTGAGGTACCTCGTGAACGCCGCCCTCTTCTTCGAACCGGTGTCGTATGCCTCAAGACCCATCAGGTAACGCCCGGGTTTCAGATGAACCGTGACCTGGCCGGGAAGGAGCATCGGCCCCTGGCATGAGTCGGAGGGGGCTACGATAACCGAATCGCGGGCGAACGCGATCTTCTGCATCGTCGAATCCCTCACGAGGACTTTGAGCTCCACTTTGGCGACGCGGGAGCCTTCCCCGTCGAGGAATCGTATCTTGTTCGCGGGAACCTCGAAGTTGACCTCCGTCCGGAGCGATCGATCGTCGTTTCTGAATGTTGTGGCGTCGAAATAGCAGGGTATCTTCTCTTCGAGATCGCAAGAGTGGACGAAGGGGTGCTTTTCGAGGTTCCTGTAGATCTCGTTCTCCGGCACGGGCGTTTCCTCGAAATTAAGTTCGAGGCGGGGGAAGGGGTTCATCATTTCTGCCACTTCGCAGTTGGTCAGGTCATCGGCGCAGTAATCGGGTTCGACGGGCACCGCGGGCCACCCTCTGTTAGACCAGTGGACCGCATCGCCTGAGCAGATATACTCCCCCGCGACGTTACGTTGAAACTGCACGACCATGCGAGGGGCAACGTAATACCACGTCTCGCCTTGCCGCGTGTAGCTGCTCGGTGTGATGTCTTCATCGGACTTGATCACTTGAGCAGGAAACCCGTAGCGGATCAGAACCTCCCCCCGGCTATCCCACCCGGGAGCCTTGTGGGAGGCGTAATGCTCGCGCGCGATGAGCACCCGTCGTTCGTGCTCGGTGCGCCGCTCGTTCGCGTCGGTCGTCGGCGTGGGATCCAGCCCGACCCAGAATCGCTCGATCCATCTGGAGCGCTCCCGTGCGTTCGGTAGCGTCAGGTATTCTCGGATCTGGTCTGGATTCATGAGCATTTGAAGCTCGCAGTAGGTTATGTACTCCTGGGGCGAGAGCCGGGCGAGGAGGGAATCTTTTCCTTGAACGATCTTCGGCGAGACCGGTGAAGGCGTGAGTGCCAGGAACAGAACCCCGCATATGAGGGCACATCTCATCATGACAAACAAGTAGACGAACGCCCCGAGCAATTTCCGTCGCCGGCGCGCTCGTTTATTTGAGTATCGAGAACTTCGCCGACTGCGCGGCGGTCCTGAAGGTCCTGCGGTCGGTCACCGTCACATCCAGCCTGAATGGTCCCTCCCAGAGCTCGTTCGTGGCGATCGAGAGGCGCTGCGGCTGCGTCGAGCCGTAGCCGCTCGTCTCGAGGGCCGAGCCGACGTTCGCGGGCGCCTCCTGGAGCACCGGTCCCCAGCGCTTCTTCTCGAGCGGGATGATGCGGTACTCGACCCGGTAGAAGGCCTTGCCCTCCGCGTCCGTATCGAGCCCGTAGATCTCGAAGTAGAAGACGATCGGCGCGGGGATCCGGTATACGTGGCGGGGATGCGGCACGATCTGCAGGGTGCCCTTCTGGAAGCGCCGGTTCTCTTCGGTCTCCCGGATGCCGGCGGCGAACTGAACCTCACTGATACATGGGGAAGAGGCGTAGGGGGGAATATCCACGTCCGTCTTGAACGCGGCTCTCCGCTTCGAGTTCGTTTCTCGTGCCTCGATGCCGATGTGGTAATGCCCCGGCTTGAGGGCGAGAACGATCTGCCCGGGGACGAGATCCTGCTCCGTCCGCCGCCCTGCGCCCGGGGCGATATCGATGCAGTCCTCTCCCGAGGCCACCTCGCGGAGGCTGTCGTCTCTCACGAGGACTCCGAGCACGACATCTGCGCGGCGCGCCGCTCCTCGCCCCGCTGCCGCCCGATTCTCCGCCGGCACCTCGAAGCTGACCTCCGTGCGATCGATCTTGTCTCCGCCCCGGAATGAGACGATGTCGTACGAGCATGGAAGCGGCGCCCACTGGATGTCGCTCGAGTAGAGAGCGGCGTACCTGTCCATGTACACGTAGAAGTTGTCGGCGGCGTGGCCGGCCTTCAGTCCTTCTATTTCCCATATGCGGTACGGCTGCATTGCGGATGTTTCCATGCCAATGTCCGGGTCGGCGATGTAATCCGGCTCCCGCGGCGTGAAGGGTCCCCCGTTGCCATCGGGGCTGGGAGGTCCCGGCGCCCGAAGGCACCGCTCCTGGGTGGCGTACGTGAAACGCCCCATCAGGTTGATGTCCGTGAAGGTGACGCTCATGTTGAGGGCGTCGTAGTACCAGTACTCCTGAGGCAGCTCCAGCCCCACGGCCGTCACGTCCCCCATGATGCTCGTCCGGAAGCTCGGCGCCCCGAACCGTATGAGAATCTCTCCCCGGTCGTCCCAGCCCGGCGGATCGGCTCTTCCGAAGAACTGCCGGGCCGCCGCGACCCGCTGGGTGTGTTCCATGCGGGCCTCGTTCACCTCGGTCGTGGGCGTCGGGTCGACCCCGATCCAGAAGCGCTCGATCCACAGCGCGCGCTCGCTCGCGGTGGGGAGCGAGAGATACTCCATTTTCAGGGAGTCGCTCATGATGTACTGCAGGCCGTAGTACTCCCTGAGCTCGTCGGCGGGAAGCTTCGCGA
>JBEKAW010000301.1:0-2844 GCA_050015715.1 Candidatus Krumholzibacteriaceae bacterium | reverse complement strand
CCGCCCGGTACGCCGATCCGAGCTTCCACGTGATCACGGGAGGGCTGTTTCTCGGCGCTTTCTTCATGGCGACCGATTACGTCACGAGCCCCATCACGCCGGCCGGAAAGCTCGTCTTCGGAGTCGGGTGCGGGGTGGTCACGGTCGTGATCAGGCTCTTCGGGGGCTATCCGGAGGGCGTCAGTTTTGCTATATTGCTCATGAACGCATTCACGCCGCTCATCGACCGGTATCTGAAGCCCACCGTGTTCGGTGCCCGGAAGGGAAGGGCCGGCCCGGCCGTATGAACGCCGCGCCGGGGCGAGCGGGCTGCGTGAAGCACGCACCACGGGAGGTTTACGTATAATGAAGGAAATCGTGAGACTCTGCATCGTGCTTACGTTGATCGGCGCCGTGTGCGCGACGGTCATGGCGTTCGTGGATCAGACGACGAAGGCCCCGATCGAGAAGTCGGCCGCCGCGGAGAGGATGGACGCCGTGAAGGCGGTCTTGCCCCCGCTCGATAATGATCTGGAGAAGGACGCGGTCACGATCAAGGACGCCGACAGGGGAATGGAGCTCACGTTCTACCCGGGCACAAAGGGCGGGGTACCGGTCGGCGCGGCCTTCGTCATCGTAGCCCCGAACGGGTACGCGGGGAACATCGAGATTCTCGTCGGCGCCGACACGGCGGGCGTCATCACCGGTGTCCAGATCCTCAGGCACGGGGAGACGCCGGGCCTCGGGAGCAAGATCGCGACGCCGGCGTTCAAGGGTCAGTTCATCGGCAAGAGCCTCAAGAATCCGGCCGAGTGGAGCGTCGTGAAGGACGGCGGCACGTTCAAGCAGATCACGGGGGCGACGATTTCTTCGCGGGCCGTCACGACGGCCATCGCGAGCGGGCTCGATTTTCTCGATGCGCACAAGGTCGAGGTGTTCGGCGCGCCGAAGGCGCACGCCGGCACGGCGAAGCCGGCCGCGGCCAAACCGGCGCCGACCGGAGGGAAGTAGTGGGTGCGCTGAGGGAGCTCACGAAGGGGCTCTGGGCCGAGAATCCGATATTCCGGATCGTGCTCGGCCTCTGCCCGACGCTCGCGATCACGACCGCCGCCGTGAACGGCATCGGGATGGGTATCGCCGCCACGTTCGTTCTCGTCGGTTCGAACGTGATGATCTCGCTGCTCCGCGGCGTCATCCCGAGGAAGATCCGCATCCCCGGCTACATCGTCATCATCGCCACGTTCGTCACGGTCGTCGACCTCGTGATGAACGCGTACTTTCATCCGCTCCACAAGGCGCTCGGAATCTTCATTCCGCTCATCGTCGTCAACTGCATCATCATGGGAAGGGCGGAGGCGTACGCGGCGAAGAACGGCGTGCTCTACTCGATGCTCGACGGTCTCGGCATGGGGCTCGGGTTCACGATCTCGATCGTCGTGATCGGGATGATACGCGAAACGCTCGGCAACGGCACGCTCTTCGGCGCGAGCGTCATGGGTCATTCCTACGTCCCGTTTCTTCTCCTGATCCTCCCCCCGGGGGCGTTCATTCTTCTCGGCGCCATGCTCGGGGCGATGAACCGGCTCGAGATGCACCTGGCGAAGCGCGCGGGCAGGATCCCCCTCATCCGCAAGGAACATGACTGCGCGAGCTGCGAGATCTTCCGCGGATGGTTCGGCCAAGGGTCCGGCGAGCCGGCCGACCGGCGCTAGAGGCGGAAGAGGTGCCCGAGCGAGAAGACGAGCGCAATCGCCGCAAGGTGTAGGATCCACCAACCGATACGCCCTCTCATAAAGTGCTTCACCTCGCTACCTCCATATGAAATGCCCGAGCGCGAAGATCGCGCCCATGTAAATGAAATGTCTCGTCCAGTAAAAAGGCGTGAACAGCCTCCCCATCCCGTTCGGGTGATAGTGAGCCATGACCATCTGTCCGAGGAAGAGCTTCGGGAAGAGGAGCAGTATGCTCCCGAGCATCGTCCCGGTCAGAACGCCGTGGAAGGTGAGCGGGGAAGGCGGTTTCGCGATGCTCAGCGAGGCCATCCCGACGGTGCCGATAACGACGCTCATCCCGTTGATGAGGTAGCCGGCCACGAAGGTGCGCGCAGAGTTGAGGAGGAACGGGACCACGGCGATCGCGACAATGCCCGCGATGTAGGGCACGAAGAACGCGGGATCCGCCGGGTTCGCGGGGTCGAAGGGATGGGACCTCAGGTGGATGAGCCATCCGGCGAGCGACAGAATCACGATCGCGTACACCGGGAGCCGGATCTCCTTCTTGATCATTTCTATCACCCCTCTCGAAACGAAAACCTGCTGGCTCGAGCCCTGGTTCAGCTCTTGTGCGCGCGGGTCGTGTCGCGGACGTGCCTCCGCTCCGGCCACGGAAGCGACGACAGGCTGCGCGCCCAGATGCCGATCGTTCTCAGGTTGTCGGCCGCCAGCGCCGGCTCGTCGAGCGGCATGCGCGCGCCCTTGATCCCGGCGGCGCCGCGCACTTTCCAGACGAGGTAGCTCATCTGCGGTCTTTTCGTATCGACGAGCTTGAGGGAGTCGATCTCGCGGCTCGCGACGTCGCTCACGGATCCGGGAAGCTTCGCCGCTTCGAGGTTGAGCTGCATCTTCGGGTGCGCACCGCCGTGGCAATTGACGCACTCCGCCTTGAGCAGAGCCGCAGCATTGGCACTCCACGCTTGCTTCATGGAATCGGTCACGACCATCCTGCCCTTGGTCCCCGCCTGCTGCGCGTGCCCCGAAAAACCGAGCATGATTGCGAGCGCCGCCGTGCAGAGCACGACGCCGATCGCGGCGAGCGAAAAGCGCTTCGGACTCATACGCGTCTCTCCTTTCCGGGGCCGGCGGAATC
>JBEKAW010000300.1:0-2863 GCA_050015715.1 Candidatus Krumholzibacteriaceae bacterium | reverse complement strand
CGAGAAATCCGAGCACGCGGATCATCGTCGACAGCGTGCGGGACTGCTCCGCGTAGAAGGCCGTCTCGCGGGAGACGTCGACCGTCAGGCGCGGGTCGCTCGTGACGGCGTCCTTGAACTTCTGGAAATCGTCGACGGATGCGAGCCGGGCCGTGACCGACTGGAAGACGTTCCCGGGGCGCTTGTAGATCTGGTTGAGCACGCTTGCGTCGCACCAGATCTCGGAGTCGAAGGCGCTTCCGCCCGCGTCGAACACGCCGACCACGGTCCATCGGCCGCCGCCGAAGTCCACGGTCGAGCCGAGCTTGAATCCGCGGTAGGAGGCCGAGACGTTCCTTCCGACGATGATTTCGGTGAGGCCGCTCTGGATGAAGCGCCCGCTGGTGATGCGGACCTCGGGCCGCACCTCGAGCGCCCGCGGCGAGATGCCGCGTATCTGGACGTTGGCGTCCGATCCGGACGAGCTGAGGGGGAACGCACCGATCACGACGACCTCGGGGCTCACGAGCGGATCTCCCGACGCGGAGCGCGCGACGCCCGGGGCGTCGTCGATCACCTTCGTCTGGTCCAACATGATCACGCTCATCATCTCGGCGTTGGCGCCGCCGCGCAGGACGATAGCGTTCCGGGGCGAGCCCGACGAGACGAGGGTCGCCCGAAAACCCTGCGCCATGGCGAGCATGACGACGAAAACGCCTACGGTGCCCGCGACGCTCAGCACGGCGACGAGCGTGGAAGGCCAGCGGACCATGACGCTTCTGATATTATAGTTGATCGGTACGGGCATGATCACACCCTCCTCAGGGCGTCGACGATCTTGAGGCGCATCGCCCCGACGGCGGGGATGATCCCGGCGGCCGCGCCGGCCGCGATCGCGAGAACGAATCCGAGGGCGAGCAGATTGGGTCTCAGGTAGTAGAGCGGGAGCATCCCTCTCGTCGGATCGCCGGCCATCGTGAAGAGCTTCGCGAGAACGAGCCCGAGCCCCCCGCCGACGACGGCGAGGATGAGTGTTTCGGTCATCACGAGAACAAGTATGGAAACGTCGGTGAAACCGACCGTCTTCATGACGGCGAGCTCTCCCGTGCGCTCCCTGATGGCGGTCGCCGTCGAATTGCCGGTAACGAGCAGCAGCGTGAAGAACACGACGCTTCCGATCGAGAGGATGAGGAGCCTGATGTTGCCGATCTGACTCGCGAATCCGGCGGCAAAGCTCCGTTCCGTTTCGGTCTTCGTCTCATATGGAGAGTTCGCGAAGCGGTTGTCGATCGCCCTGGCGACCGCAAGGGCGTTCGCCGGATCGTCGATCTTCACCACATACCATCCGACCGTCCCCTTGAAGAACGGCCTGCGCTCCTCGAGGTAATCGTAGTGGAACCAGAGCTCCGGGCTCACCTGCTCCCGCTTCTCCGCGTGGTAGATCGCCCGCACGTTGAAGTCCCATGTTCCCGTCCAGATCGTCCCCGTCAGCGGAATGTGGTCGCCGACCTTGAACTTGAACTTGTCGGCGAGCGGAGGGCTGATGATGCAGCCCTGGCGGTCCTGCAGGAAGGAGCTCCACTGGTCCCCGGTGAAGGTGTACTCGGGGAATACCTTCAGGTAGGTCTCGGGATCGATCGCGAAATTCGGAAAGAAATTCCTCTGGTCCTGGTAGTAGCCGCCGAACCAGGTCGCGAAGGTCGCTTCTGAAACGTGCGGGAGCCCGCGAATAACCGCCTGATACGAGTAGGGGAGCGGCATGATCAGGGAGATCCGGTTCCGGACGACGAGCCGGTCGACTCCCGCGACGTTGACGCCGGCGCTCAGCGCCGTCTTGATCGTCATGAGGATCCCGAAGAGAAAGAGCGCCACGAGAAAAGAGCCCGCGGTGAGCGCGGTGCGGAGCTTCTTGCGCTTCAGGTTGACGAGAACGAGGTGAACGTACTTCATGACGTCGCATCCCCCGGCTTGCACGCGGGCGGCCCTTCGGCGGTGCATTCGAGCAGCGTGCCCTTGTCGAGATGGAGGAGCGTGCCCGCCCGCTTCGCCGCGACGGGGTCGTGCGTGACGAGGAAGATCGTCTTCGCGAACTCCTTCGAGAGCCTCTGAATAATGTCGAGAATCTCGTCGCCCGCGGCGCGATCGAGGTCTCCCGTCGGCTCGTCGCAGAGGAGGATCGTGGGATCCGCCACGATCGCCCGCGCGATCGCGACACGCTGCTCCTGGCCTCCCGAGAGCTGCCGCGGGTAGTGGTGCATGCGGTCGGAGAGGCCGACGAGCGCGAGCGCGTCCTCGACGTGCCGTGTGCGCTCGCTCTTCGAGAGTCCCGTCAAGAGCAGCGGAAGCTGGACGTTCTGAAACGCCGTGAGAACGGGGATGAGATTGTACATCTGGAAGATGAATCCGATGTTCCGGGCGCGCCAGGCGGCGAGCTTGCGTCCCGAGAGCGCGCTTATCTCTTCCCCCGCGATGCGGATGGTGCCGGCCGTGGGTGAATCGAGGCCGCCGATGAGGTTGAGGAGCGTCGTCTTGCCCGAGCCGGAGGGCCCCATGAACGCGACGAACTCGCCTTTCGCGACGTCGAGGTTGAGGCCTCTCAGAACGTCGATCTCCTCTTCGCCGCGGTAGTATTTCTTGTCGAGATTCCTGATCTCGACGAGGGTGAACTGCCCAGTGCCGTCGACTCGAATCATGCGTGCTCCTTCATTCGAATGCGTTCTATCGGAAGTTCTATGTGCGTACCGACACTCTCTCGCCGTCGTGAAGCCGGTCGGCCGCGGAGACGACGACCATCTCTCCCTGCCGGAGCCCCGCGATCACCGCGATGTCCGTTCCGCGCTCTCCGGCCGTGCGAACGGCCCGGCGCTCGATGCGGCCGTCCTTC
>JBEKAW010000299.1:0-2882 GCA_050015715.1 Candidatus Krumholzibacteriaceae bacterium | reverse complement strand
CGACGGCTACGCGGGGGACGCGGTCGCGGCGGTGGCGCTCGCGCAGAGCCTCATGGGAGCGTGATGACGAAGGATTTCCTGGCGACAATCAAGCGAAGGGTCGTCATCTTCGACGGCGGCATGGGGAGCATGCTCATCGCGGCGGGTCTCACCCAGCGGGAGATCCCCGAGGCGTGGCTCCTCACGAAGAGCGAAAAGATCGCGGACGTGCACGCGGCGTACCTTCAGGCCGGCGCCGAGGTCGTGACGACCGCGACCTTCGGCGCGAGCCGGATCAAGCTCCAGTCTTCCGAGGCCGGGAAGAAGCTCGACCCCGTCAAGGTGAACGAGAAGGGCGTCGAGATCGCGCGCAAGGCGGTCGAGCATTCGGCCAGGCGCGACGCGTTCGTCGCGGGGGACATCGGGCCCACGGGGCTCTTCTTTCCGCCCGTCGGCACGCTCAAGGCCGAGGATGCGCGCGCCGCGTTCAAAGAACAGGCATTTGCGCTCGAGCGCGCCGGGGTCGACATCTTCATCATCGAGACGATGTACGATATCCGCGAGGCGGTCGAGGCCCTTCGCGCGGTGAGGGAGGTGTCGAGCCGCCCCGTCGTCGTGACGCTCACGTTCGACCGGAAGCCCCGCGGCTTCTTCACGATGATGGGGGACACGACGGAGGCCGCATCCGAAGCGCTCCTCAAGGAGGGCGCGAGCGTCGTCGGCGCGAACTGCTCGCTCCAGAGCGGCGAGATGATCGAGCTCGCCGAGGAGTTCAGGCTCGTGACAGGCGCCCCGCTCCTCTTCCAGCCGAACGCGGGTCGCCCCGTCATGGAGCACGGCATTCCCGTGTACAAGCAGCGGCCGCAGGAGTTCGCGCAGGACGTCGTGAAGATCGTCGCGGCCGGCGCGAACGCGGTCGGCGGATGCTGCGGCACGACCCCGGATTTCATTCGCGAGATTCATAACGCTCTCATTCATGGAAAATGATGACCCCTGTCGTGCTCGAGAATTTCAGCGTCACGGTCGACACGGCCGAGGTGCGCCGCTATCTCGGCTCGAAGGACCGGAAACGCCCGGCCCCCGGCGAGCGCTACGACGACGTGTTGAACGAGATGCTCCGCGCGGGGGAAGGGCTCATCGCGCCGAAAGGAATCTATACATATACGACGGGGCGGGAGCTCTAGGGGCCGGCGGGCTTCGCGCGCCTCGAGCGAATGGCTGTCTGCGTCTCGACGATCGGCCCGGCGCTCGAGGCGGAGGTCACGCGCCTCGCGGGCGCGGGGGAGCTTCTGAAGGCCGTCGTGCTCGATTCGATAGGATCGGTTGCGGCGGAGGCGGTCGCGGAGTACATTGATAGGACGATCGCCGCGGAGGCCGCGCGCGAGGGGCTCAAGACCTCGTGCCGCGCGAGCCCCGGCTACGGAGACTGGGACGTTCGGGGGCAGGCGGCCATTTTCAGACTGCTTCCCGCGGAGCGCATCGGCGTCCTTCTCAGCGAGACCTTCATGATGGCGCCGCGGAAATCGATATCGTTCGCGATGCATGTCGCGGGCGAGCCCGAGAAATTGCGGAGCGAGAACTCATGCGGCAACTGCGGCCGCACCGATTGCCTGTACAGGCTCGAGTAGAGGGAGGACCGGCTTGGACAAGAAAACGAATCCCCGCATCACGTGGTTCACCGAGCAGGCGCGGAAGAAGATCGTGGAGGAGGCGAAACGGCTCCTCGCGGAGGTCGGCGTCTTCGTGGAGAACGAAGAGGCCCTCTCGCTTCTCGACGGCGCCGGCGCGCGCATCGACGGGGACAAGCCCCGCGTGCGGATCCCCGCCGACGTCGTGGACAAGGCGCTCCAGTCGGCCCCGTCGAAGATCACCGTATTCAACAGAAACGGGGAGACCGCGATGGAGCTCGGGGGAGATCGCATCCATTTCAATCCGGGCTCCGCGGCGCTGAGAATATACGACCCGAAGACCGGCCGCGCGAGAACGCCCGTGACGGCCGACCTCGTGAGATTCGTCACCCTGACGGACGCGCTCCCGGGCTACGCGGCGCAGAGCACGGGGCTCATCTCGGCCGACGTGCCGCAGGAGATACAGGACCGCTACCGGCTCTACATCGCGCTCACGCATTCTCCGAAGCCCGTCGTGACGGGCACCTTCCGCGTCGACGCGTTCAAGGTGATGCACGAGATGCTCGCGGCGGTCGCCGGGGACGCGGAGAGGCTCCGCGAGAAGCCGAACGCGATATTCGACTGCTGCCCCTCGCCTCCGCTCAAATGGAGCGACCTCACGGCGCAGGCGCTTATCGACTGCGCGCGAACGGGGATCGTGGCCGAGCTCATCTCGATGCCTCTCACCGGGGCCACCTCGCCCGTTACACTCGCGGGGGCCGTGACGCAGCATTGCGCGGAATGCCTGAGCGGCGTCGTCATTCATCAGCTCGCCGCGCCGGGCGCCCCGATCATCTACGGGGGCTCCCCCGCGTGCTTCGACATGCGCAAGGGCACGACGCCGATGGGCGCGGTCGAGACGATGATGATAGACGGCGCATACGCCGAGATCGGGAAGCACCTCGGCCTCCCCGTCCAGGCCTACATGGCGCTCAGCGACTCGAAGGTCGTCGACTACCAGGCGGGCATGGAGACGGCGATGGGCGCGGTCATCGCGGCGCTCTCCGGCATCAACAACATCTCCGGGCCCGGCATGCTCGACTTCGAGTCGTGCCAGAGCCTCGAGAAGCTCGTCCTCGACAACGAGATCTGCGGGATGGCGCTCCGGCTCGCCTCGGGAATAGAGCTCCGCGACGATCCGATCGTTTCGAGCGAGCTCATGCGGGAAGGGATCGAGCGCAAGAGCTTCCTCTCGCTCTATCACACGATGAAATGGTTCCGGAAGGAGGCCTACTT
>JBEKAW010000298.1:0-2887 GCA_050015715.1 Candidatus Krumholzibacteriaceae bacterium | reverse complement strand
GTCCGCCTTTCTCGATCATCTCGAGGTCCCAATCGACCTCGTGCACGTCGTGGCTCACGTACTCGTTCTCTATCGTCATCGTCGTGAAATGGTCGGGCGTGGCGACGATCATCTCGTGGTCCTCGAGGTAGATCACCTGGCGCGTGTGCTTGAGAATCGCGGCGACGTCGCTCGCGACGATGTACTCGTCCTCGCCGATTCCCATGACGATCGGCGAGCCGTTCCTCGCCGCCACCATTTTCCCGGGCTCCGTCGCCGAGATGACGAGGATGCCGTAGGTGCCCTCGACCTTTTCGAGCGCCTTCCGGACGGCGACCTCGAGATCCCGCCCCGTATAGTACTTCTCGATGAGGTGGACGAGCGTTTCCGTATCGGTCTCCGAGACGAAGCGATGATTCTCCGCTTCGAGCGAGCGCTTTAGCGTCTGGAAGTTCTCGATGATCCCGTTGTGAATGAGCGCGATGCGCCCTGCGCAGTCGAAATGCGGGTGGGCGTTCGTGCGGTTCGGCTCGCCGTGCGTCGCCCATCGCGTATGCGCGATTCCGACGTGTCCGCTCATGTCGCGCCCCTTGAGCTTCTCCTCGAGCTGCTGGATCTTCCCCGCCGTCTTCTCCCATACGAGGGCGCCGTCGCGGACGACGGCGATGCCGGCGGAGTCATACCCCCGGTACTCGAGGCGCTTCAGGCCCTCGATGAGAATTGCGCCGACGTCATTGGATTTGCCGATATACCCGATGATTCCGCACATGCCAATACCTCTTCATGTGAAATTTCAGCTGCCCAGCTCGCACGGTCCCGGATGGCCGTGGCACGTAGCCGACTCACTTACAACAGCTTACCAGCCTCCGCCGCGAGGTTCCGAGCCTCCTCGAACGAACGCGCCTCGGCGATAATCCTGACGACAGGTTCCGTGTTCGACCTGCGAATATGTATCCATCCTTGATCCATATCAATTCTCATACCATCGATGGCCGTAATTCGTCCGGAAAATCTCTTCTCGAGCGACTTCTCGACGAGGCCGAAATCCCCGCGCAGCGGATATTTCTCCTTGACGATGAAGTAACGCGGGAGTGTGGCGACCTTCTCCGAGAGAGAGACGCCTTCTTCCGCGAGCGACTGGAGCACGAGCGCCACGCCCGTCATCGCATCCCTGCCGTAGTGGAGCTTCGGATAGATGACCCCGCCGTTTCCCTCGCCGCCGATCGCGGCATGAACCGACTTCATGAGAGCGATGACGTGCGCCTCGCCGACCTTCGAGCGGTGAACGGCAACCCCGTGCCGCGCGCCTATATCATCGATGAGACGGCTTGTCGAGAGATTGGCGACGAGCGGTCCCCTCTCCTCCCTCAGAACGAAATCGGCGGCCAAGGCGAGCGTGAGCTCCTCGCTCAGAACCGCCCCCGTTTCGTCGACGAGCACGAGCCGGTCGCCGTCGGGGTCGCAGGCGAAGCCGAGACGAGCCCGTTCGCGCACGACCGCCTTCGAGAGCTCGGCGAGGTTCTGCGGGCGCGGCTCGGGATCATGCGGGAATGGCGCCTCCACGTCCGTATACAGCTCGACGACGGCGACACCGAGGCTCCTGAGAAGCGCCGGCATGATGCGGCTTCCCGCGCCGTTCACGCAGTCGACGACCACCCTGAAGAGCCGCCCGGCGATCATCTCGCGATCGATCCGGGCAAGAGCGAGAATTCTCTTGATATGAACGGCGTCGCCGGTATCGTTCATCTCGAGAGACCCGAACTTCTCCGTTTTTCCGAAGAGCGGGTCCTGGCCGAGCGCGCGCTTCGATATCTCGTCCATGTCGGCGCCCGAGAGGAACTCGCCGCGCGAATCGAGAAATTTGAGCGCGTTCCATTCCGGTCCGTTGTGACTCGCGGTGATGATGATACCGCCGTCCGCGCCGAGTTCCTCGACCATGATCTCGACGGTCGGCGTCGAAGCGACGCCGAGATCGACCGCGGTGATCCCTTTGAACCGGAGCGCGGAGAAGACGGCGGAGGCAAGGAGCGGCCCCGAGGCCCTCGTATCGCGTCCGACGACGACGAGCCCGCCGGACAGGCGGGAGGCGAATGCGGCCGTGAACCGTACGGCGACCTCGGGGTTCATTCCGCTTCCGACGATCCCCCGGACGCCCGAGACGCCGGCCATCAAATCGTTTCGCTGGGGCACCTGGACGTTCCCTCCTGCCCATGACGCCGTTCGAGCCACGAGACGACGCCCAGTATACGACATCAGCCCCCCGTTTCGTCCAAAAAAAACGCCCCGCCGTCACAAACAGCGCAGGCTCAAGTGAATCAGACGCATGGAAAAGGCGTTTACTCCCGGACCTCGTTGAAGGCCCGCTGGAAGGACTTGAGGTTCTTCACGGCGATTCGCCCGAATCGGTTCGTGAGGGGCTCCTCGATCGAGGCGGGCCGTATGACCCCCGTCATCTTGACCATGGCGCCGAGCATCGTCGTATTCGTGATGGGACGTCCGAGCTCTTCGACCGCGATCTTCGTCGCGTCCACCGTCGCGACGCGGAATCCGGCGTAACCGAACTCCCTCTTGATCTCCTCCGGCGTCTTCGACGTGTTCACGATGAGAATACCGCCCTTCTTGATCCCCTTTTGCGGGTTCGCGATCTTGAGCAGGCTCGGGTCGAGAACGAGCACCACGTCGGGTTCGTTCACGGCGAAGCGCGTCTTGATCTGCTTGTCGTCGACGCGCGAGAAGGCGACGACCGGCGCCCCCCGGCGCTCGGGGCCGAAGCTCGGAAAGCTCTGGGCGTAGCGCCCCTCGTTGATGACGGCGACGGCGAGAAGCTCGGCGCTCGTCACCGCCCCTTGCCCGCCTCGCCCGTGAAATCTGATCTCCAGCATACCCGTCCTACTTCTTCACCGAACGG
>JBEKAW010000297.1:0-2904 GCA_050015715.1 Candidatus Krumholzibacteriaceae bacterium | reverse complement strand
AGCATGTTCTCGTTCGCCTTGAGGTTCGGGTAGCTCTCGGCGACGGCAAAGAGCTGCCGGAGCGCGCCCGTCAGAACGTTCTCCGCCTGCGCCTGCGCCTTGACGCCCGACACGTCGATCGCCTGCTGGCGCGCCTTGGTGACGTTCTCGAGCACCTCACGCTCGTGCGTGAGATACCCTTTCACCGTTTCGACGAGATTGGGAATCAGATCGTATCGCCGCTTGAGCTGTACGTCGATCTGCGACCAGCCGCTGTCGCAGCGCTTCTTCAGAACGACGAGACTGTTGTAGAGCCCGATCACGATGAAGATAAGGACCACGACGAGAATCGGAAAGATCCAAACCATCACTATCCTCCATTCGAAAGCGCCGCCCTTGGCGGCGCACATTCACGCGCCCCGAAGCGCCGATTCCCCCGGCGCCGCCGGTCCATCACCGTTCTATCCGTGCGGCGGCCGCCGTTTGTTGCATAATGGTAACGGAATTCGGGGCCCTTCGCAAGGGCAACCGGACGCGGGAGCTCCGAGCGCGAAACGCGAAGGCCCAGGGCGGCCACCTGTGGCATAATGAGAATGCGCAGGCAACAACGGCGCCCTTCGAAGAGTCTCCGGTACACAAATACTCCGTTAAATTACAATAAGTTACGCGACAGACCGTGGGTGAAAAACCTCATGGCACAGGGCTTGCTCAACACCAGGCGCAGAGGGGACAGCAGGATTTGAACTTGGGAACGAAAAGGAGGTTCCGAGATGAGGAAGGTCTTCACGCTTTTTGCGGGGCTCGTCCTCCTGAGCATGCTTGCCGCGTGCTCGGATAATTCGACCCCGACGCCTCCGAAGCCGCATACGCAGTTCGCCATCACGACTGCGACGGTTCCGGCCGGCTGCTCGTGCTCTCCGTACAACACCACGATGGCGGTCCAGGGTGGCACGGCTCCGTACACCTGGACGATCGCCGACGGCAGCGCTGCGCTACCGACCGGCCTCGTGCTCACGAGTGCAGGGAAGATCACCGGTGTCGTTACGGCTACCGGCGACTTCACCTTCACCGTTCACGTCGCCGACAGCTCGCCGACGCCGAAGACGGTCGACAAGGAGTTCACGATGAGCGTCGCCGCTCCGTCGAACCCGTCGCTCGCCGTCTTCTTCGACGGCAACGCGACCGTTTGCCAGTCGAGCACGACCGCCATGACGGCGCTCAGGTGCTACGTCTATCTCATGCTCGACGAAAACCAGTCGAATTGCGCGCAGGCATGCGAGTTCAAGCTTCGCCTGACCGATTCGGACAACGTCGATCTCACCGCCGGTTCGCAGTACGTGATCGCAAACGAAACCATTCCCCAGCCGTTTCTGACGATCGGCAGTGATTTGTTCAGCGGAATGGCGCTCGCTTTCACCAGACCGGAGTACGGTCCCGTGCCGGTCCAGGTTGCATCGTTCGACCTGTGGCTGCTCGAGGATCTCTCGAACCTGTCGTTCAAGTTCGAGGCCAACCCGGGCGGCGTCCTCGGCATGGCGTCATGCGACCAGTCAGAGTCGATCGTCACCGTGGCCGGGCGCGAAACCGCCGTCAACTACAGCGTTACCGAGTAACGCGCCAGCTACTGGCATTGACGAAGCCTGAATGGCTTTGATATTCAGTCCCCCGGGAACGTGCGGCGACGCCGCACTTCCCGGGGGGCTTTCGTTTCTACTTCAGGAACTTCTTCTTCAATCCCTCGATGATCCTATCCTGCATCCTGTTCTGCGCCTGCGTGATATCGAGCGAAGCGCTCGGGTGCTTCGTCGTGCCCCCGATCTTCAGGTCGAGCACGAGATTCCCCGACTTGTCGCGCATGAGATCGAGGGCGCCCTTGTACTGGTCGAGCCCCGTCATCATGCTCTGAACGGCCGGCGGGATGACGACGTGCACCGCGTAGTCGAGCGTGCCGTCGAAGCCGAACGATCCCTTGATCGACCAGGCGCCCCGGGACGAGTTGAATTTCCAATCGTCGCAGATGAAACGCCCGTTCTTGACGACGAAGCTGCCATGCCACTCGCTGTAATCGAAGCTCTTGAACGGCGTCACGTCGAAGCCCTTGATGTTGCCGAGCGGCGCGATGAAGCTCTCGAAGCTCACGATGCCCTTGCTCGAGAGGGCCGATCCCGTCGCGGAGAGCTCCGAGAGCGGCGCCACGCCGGGTCCCGTCGCGAGCGACGCGTTCGATTTGAACGAGAATTTCCCCTGAATGAGACCCGCGGCCGCGCCGAGGCGCGAGAGGGCCTGCTCCGCGGCGACGCCGTCCATGGAGAGATCGACCTTCGTCTCGACGCGTTCGGTCCTGCGAAGGTCGACGTTCACGGTAGCGGTGCCCGTGCCGCCCGCGTACGCGTAGGACACCGGATCCACCTTGACCCTGCCGTCCCGGATCGTCCCTTTCGCGTCGAGCCCCGTGACCACCGCCTCGCGCGTGATGATCGAGTCGAGCTTGGCCGAGAACGTCGTGTTCTTCAGGAACAGGATTGCGCCGGGTGCCGCCGTGGAAGGCGCCGGAGCCGGCGCGCCCGAGCGGGCCGCCGCCGGATGGGCGGGAGCCTGCGGGGCCGCGCGCTTCGCCGGGGGCGGAGCCGGAGACTTGGCGCTCGCGGGCGGCGCGGCGCCGGAGACCGGCTGTTCGTAGGCCCTCGCGTCGAACGAACGCCCGGCGAGGTCGAACGTCACGACGGGGGCGTTCGCCATCCGGTCGAGGAGCGTCCCGAGATCGGGGATCTCCTTCTGCCCCGCCGTCTGGAGGCCTTGAGCGACGAGCGCGAGCTCGGCGGCGGCCGGCATGATATTGATCATCGACGCGTTGAACGTGTACGGGCTCGCGCCGATGTTGAATCCGCCCGAGAGCTTCTTCACGTCGGGGCCCGATATCTCGAC
>JBEKAW010000296.1:0-2911 GCA_050015715.1 Candidatus Krumholzibacteriaceae bacterium | reverse complement strand
GACGACAACGCGCTCGGCCTTTCGACATGGCACCATGAGCTCGAAGGGCTCGCGCCGCAGGAGGTCATCGACGTCCTCTCGTCCTCCATGCGCGTCGTCGCTTTCCAGGGCGGATTCACGCAGGCGGGGGACTTCATGCCGCGCTTCGAGAAGAACTGGGGCTGCGTCGTCGTGCTGCCGGACCGCAGGTGCCTCGCCGTCATCGTCGACGGAACGACGCAGCAGAGAGTGGAGGCCATTCGCCGCATGGTGAGGCGCCTGAGCCCCGCCGGGGCGATGGACCGGGTGAGCTACACGAATCTGAACGACCTCGTGGCAAACTACCCGAGATTCTCGGCCCTCGTCTGCTACCCGCCATTCTCCAAGTCGGACGTTCTCCATATGGCGGTCGGGAAGTTCCTCTTCCCGAGCGGCGTGACAAGGTTCAGCGTTCCGAAGAGGGTCCTCTCGTTCGGCTTCCCCCTCTCCCTCCTGCGGAGCAAAGGAAGCCTCGAAGAGGCGCAGGCGTCGCTCCACGGCATGATCGTGGACAAGATTCGCAAGCGGAAGATCCGGTTCTACGAGGAGCCGACGTTTCATTTCGACGATTGAGACGGCGGCGAAAAACAGCTGATCCGCCGGCGAGAGAAGCCGGCGAGAAAGGAGGTACGCGCGATGGAACGGGTTAAATTCAATCTGAGCGAACGGGAGATGCCGACGCAGTGGTACAACATCGCGGCGGACCTCCCCGATGAGCTTCTCCCCGTCCTCCATCCGGGGACGGGCAAGCCGATCGGCCCGGACGATCTCGCGCCGCTCTTCCCGATGGCGCTCATCGAGCAGGAAGTCACGCGGGAGCGCTACGTCAAGATCCCCGAGGAGGTGCTCCAGGCGTACGCCCTCTGGCGCCCCACTCCCCTCTACCGCGCGCGCCGGCTCGAGGAGGCGCTCGGCACCCCCGCGAGGATCTACTACAAGTACGAGGGCACGAGCCCCACGGGCAGCCACAAACCGAACACGGCGGTCGCGCAGGCCTACTACAACCGCCGCGAGGGAGTGACGAGGCTCGCGACCGAAACGGGGGCGGGGCAGTGGGGGTGCGCCCTGAGCTTCGCCTGCAACCTCTTCGGCCTCGAGTGCACGGTATACATGGTGAGGGTGAGCTACGAGCAGAAGCCGTACCGGCGCATCATGATGGAGACCTGGGGAGCAAAGGTGCTCCCGAGCCCGAGCCGCGAGACGGAGGCGGGGCGGCTCATGCTCGAGCGCTACCCCGGCACGCCGGGGAGCCTCGGCATCGCGATCAGCGAAGCGGTGAACGACGCGGCCTCGAGCGACACGACGAAGTACGCCCTCGGGAGCGTCCTCAATCACGTGCTGCTTCATCAGACCGTCATCGGACAGGAAGCCCAGCGCCAGATGCAGGCGGCGGGGGACTACCCGGACGTCGTCATCGGCTGCGTCGGCGGGGGCTCCAACTTCGCCGGGCTCGCCTTCCCGTTTCTCAAGGACAAGCTCGCGGGGCGAGCGCTCCGCGCCGTCGCGGTCGAGCCCGCCGCGTGCCCTACGCTCACGCGGGGAGCTTTCACGTACGATTTCGGGGACACGGCCGAGCTCACGCCGCTCCTTGCGATGTTCACGCTCGGCCACACGTTCATACCGGACGCCATCCATGCAGGGGGCTTGCGGTATCACGGGGCGAGCCCGCTACTCAGCGAGCTCGTGCGGAAAGGGCTCGTCGAGGCGAGGGCGTACCGGCAGACGGAGGTCTTCGCGGCGGCCGTCGAGTTCGCCAAATGCGAGGGGATTCTCCCAGCCCCCGAGTCCGCCCATGCGATCAAGGCGGCGATCGACGAGGCGAACGAGGCCAAGGCGCAGGGGGAGACCCGGGCCATTCTCTTCGGTCTCAGCGGGCACGGCCACTTCGACCTTTCCGCCTACGAGGAGTACCTGCGCGGACGGATGTCCGATTGCGAAGTGCCCGACGAGAAGATCAGGCAGCCTCTCGAGGCGCTGAAGAACCTCCCGAAGGCCGGTTGAGCGAAAGGCCCGCGGACGCGAGTTCCGATTTTGCTACACTCAAAATGGGTGCGATTGTACCCATTTTGGGTGCAGTTCTTCACGCGCCGTTCATTTCTCCGCGGCGCCGATGAACCGGTACACCGTCGCGCCGAGGAGCGCGCCGACGATCGGGGCCACCCAGAACAACCACAGCTGGCCGAGCGCCCAGCCTCCGGCGAATATCGCCACACCCGTGCTTCGCGCGGGGTTCACTGAGGTGTTCGTCACCGGGATGCTGATCAGGTGAATCAGCGTGAGACAGAGACCGATCGCGATGGGCGCGAAGCCGTGCGGCGCGCGAGCGTCGGTCGCGCCGAGAATGACGAGAAGAAACATCATCGTCATAACGACTTCGCATACGAAAGCCGCGAGCAGCGAATACCCGCCGGGCGAATGCGCGCCGTAGCCGTTCGAGGCGAAGCCTCCTGCCAGGCTGAAGCCGGTGGCGCCGCTCGCGATAACGTAGAGAACTCCTCCCGCGACGATCCCCCCGATTACCTGGGAGACGATGTAGGGAATGAGGTCCTTCGCGGGAAACCGTCCGCCCGCCCAGAGCCCGATGGAAATCGCGGGATTGAGATGGCAGCCCGAAATGTGCCCGATGGCGAACGCCATCGTCATCACGGTCAAACCGAACGCGAGCGCGACGCCGAGAAAGCCGATGCCGAGATTGGGATACGCCGCCGCGAGGACCGCGCTCCCGCACCCGCCGAGAACGAGCCAGAAGGTCCCGAAGAACTCCGCGCCGTACTTCTTCATGATCTCCTCCCTTCGAATCATGTGCGCCGGGGAAGTCGCATTTCCCCCAGCCCGAGTATCAGCCAGACGACGATGCCCACGACGCCAGCGAAACCTCCGATGAGCGGGTTCA
>JBEKAW010000295.1:0-2927 GCA_050015715.1 Candidatus Krumholzibacteriaceae bacterium | reverse complement strand
TCGAGAAGCGTCTCGGGAAGCGCCGCGCAGTTTATCTCGAGAAACGGGTACTCGGCGCCGCTGCACTCGTGGATCGCGCGCGCCACGAGCTCCTTGCCGGTGCCGCTCTCGCCGTGGATGAGAATCGTGCTCGCCTTGCTGGCCCCGATCTTCCTGATCTTCGCGAAAACCTCCTGCATCACCGCGCTGCGGCCGATAAAGTTCTTGAAGCTGTATACGTCACGCTCGCGTTTGCGGATGTCGCCGAGCTCCGCCCGCATCACGCTCGTTTCGAGCGCGTTGCGAATGGCGAGCTTCATCTTCTCGAGCTGGAAGGGCTTCTGGATGAAATCGTAGGCGCCTCCCCGGATCGCCTCCACGGCGGTCTCGATCTCTCCGTAGGCCGTCATCATGATGACGGGAACGGCGTCGTCGATATCCTTGATCTTCCGGAGCACCTTGATCCCGTCGATATCGGGAAGTTTGAGATCGAGGATCACGCAATCGGCGGGGTCGTCCTCGAACTTCTTGATCCCCGCCGAGCCGCTCGCCGCCTCGTCTACCTCGAACTCCACGTTCGAGAGCGCCTCGCCGAGCGACCAGCGAATCGCCTTCTCGTCGTCGATGATGAGAATCCGCTTACCCATTGCGCAAACCTCATTCCGTTGCCGGCACCGCCGCCCGCTCCGCCCTGACGAGCGTCTTGCGCGGCAGTTCGATGAAGAAACTCGTGCCCCTTCCCGGCACGCTCCGGTGATAGATCCGGCCGCCGTGACTCTCCGCGATCTTTCGGGAAATCGAGAGTCCCATCCCCGTCCCTTCGGGTTTCGTCGTGAAGAACGGGTTGTACAGCTTGTCCGCGATCTCATCGGGCACTCCCCCGCCCGTGTCGGCGAGCTCGATCTCGATGAAAGCCGGATCCGCCGCCTCCCGCGCGCAAACGTTCAGGCGCCCTCCGGCGGGGGACGCCTCGATGCCGTTGAGGGCGATATTGAGAAGGACCTGCTTGATCTGATCCCCGTCGAGAAGGACCCGGTCGTCCCGGAGGCGGTTCTCGAAATGGAGCGACACGCCCCGGCCTCGAGCCGTGTCTGCCAGGAGCCCGAGCGCGTCCTCGATCAGTCCCGAGAGCGCGATCTCGGTCGGGCGCGGCGAGACGGGACGCGCGAAATTGAGGAGGTTCTTTATAATATCGTCGAGACGCGCGATCTCGTCGAGAATGACCGCCACGAATCTCCCCTTTTCCTCGTCGCCTCCGAGCCGCTCCTTGAGCACTTGCGCCGTCGTCGCGATTCCGGTGAGCGGATTGCGAATCTCGTGCGCGACGCCGGCCGACAGCTCCCCGAGCGAACGGAGACGGTCCGCGCGTCTGAGCTCCTCCTCCATCTCCTTGCGAGCGGTAAGATCCTCGAAGATCCCGACGACGGTGCTCCCGTGATGGTCATCGAGCTTCACCGTCGTCGTGTTGAGCCGCACCGGCATCGACGGGCAGCCGGGGCGCTGAAGCGTGCACTCGAAGGACGAGTTCCCGCCTCCGCGCGCGAGAAGATGCTCGAAGAGCCCCCCGCTTCCGAACGGATTGCTGAAGAGCGCGTCGAGGAACAGTTCCTCCCCCGAGCGCTGTCCGAGGAGCTCCCGCCCGCGGCCGTTGAGAAAGATGACCCGGCCGTCTCGGTCCGTCGTCAGCACGCCGCTGTTGATGTTCTCGATCACCGTCTCGTTGAAATCCTTGAGATTCCTCAGGCGGCTGATGTTGACCGCGTTCGCGACCTCCTCCGTCAGGATCGTCTGAATCGTGTTGATGAAATGGTAGTCGTTGAGGTATGCCTTCCGCGACCGGTAGACCTTTCTGATGAGGAGGAATCCGAGCCAGCGCCCCTTGTAGAGAAGCGGGACGACGGTGCTCTCCCATCGCGCCGTCATCTCGAGACAGGCCTTCACGCGCGGCCCTCCGCAGCTTTCGAGGGTGAACATCTCGGAACGAAGCGTATCGTTGCGCTGCGCGGCGATCAGCGCGCCGACCGCCTTTTCGAGGAGCGCGCCGTCGATCTGATACGACGTGCGCACGTTGAGCAGCTCCTCGTTGTTGCTGAAAAGAAGCAGTCCGGCGCCCTCCGCCTCGAGGTACTTGCAGAGCGCCATGAGAAACCGGTCGAGCGCGTCGCTCCAGTTCTCATTCGAGCTGATATCCCGCCCCATCTGGTAGAGCACCCGAAGCCTGGTGACGTGGCGGTTGAGCGAGTCGTTCGTCTTCGACAACTGATCGTTGATCGCGAGGAGCTGTTCGTTCAGGTCCTTCGTGCTCTCTTCGAGCCTCCGGTTCTCGCGCATGACCCGCTCGAGGACCCCCTCGTTCTTGCTCTTCATGCGCGCGTGCTCGGCCGCCGCATCGACCGCCTCCCCGATCTTGAGCAGGTCGAAGGGCTTCAGGATGTAGTTGAACACGTTCATCCGGAGCGCCTCGATCGTGCTCTCGAGCGAGGCGAAGGCGGTCATCATGATGCATTCCACGTTCGGGTTCGCGCGCTCGATCGGTTCGATGAGATCCAGTCCGGTGCGATCGGGGAGCTTCAGATCGATGAGGGCGACGTCGAAGCTCTCCTGCTCCGCCTCTATGAGCGCCGCCCCGGCGGTCTGAGCGGTGACGACGCGGTATCCCCGCTCCGTGAGAAACTGATCCAGGATTTCGAGTATCGACGCCTCGTCGTCAACGATGAGAACGGAGCCTGATGCATGCAGGGCCTTTTGCGGCATGTACCACCTGTTCGAGGGCGAACGTCGACGGAGATCAGGATGAAAGCCTCGAACGGATGTACCGGTCGAGGATCTTCTGCGAGCTCTCCGGAACGAGCGTGAAGAAGATGGCGACGTTGTATCGCGCGACGGCGGGGCTCTTTTTCTCCGGCTCCACGCGCACGACGACGCCGTCGCACGAAACGAGCGACTCT
>JBEKAW010000294.1:0-2930 GCA_050015715.1 Candidatus Krumholzibacteriaceae bacterium | reverse complement strand
TAATCGGGAGGATACCAGATGTCTAAAGAATGCGCCATATGCGGAAAGAGGCCGAGCACCGGCCACCAGATCAGTCATGCCCATAACGTGTCCAAGCGCCGGTGGTTGCCCAATCTGCAGAAGATCCGCATCGAGGTCGGCGGAAAGCCCCGGAACGCCTATGTGTGCGCGCGCTGCATCAAGAGCGGCGCCGTGAAAAAGGTGTAGGCGACTCCTCATGGGGTCTCCTCCGCGGGAGCGCCCCGCGAGAGAGCCTCGAAGCGTTGGAAGAGAATACCTCGACGCACGGGACCCGAGATTCCATCCCACGGGAATGAAGTTTCGGGTCCCTTCGTTTCGTGCGGGAACCGCTCGTTGACGTGCGCCTCCCTGAGCGCCTTCTTCCACGAGAGCCCCTGTTCGACGTGAAGCACGATCGCCCTGCCTATCGACTCGTCCCCCGTCGAGAAGAGCGCCTGCCGGATCGCGGAACGCACGGATTTGATCTGCACGGCGAGCCCGAGCGTCCGAAGCATTCTCTCGACCGCATGCTGGCGCTCGACGAGGCCGCGCTCCCCGGGCATCGCGTAGAACTCGAACGGCGTCCAGGCCTTGGGAACGAGCGGATTCGCGTGCACGGAGAATCCGCTCCCCCCGATCGCCTTCCTGAACCGCTCCATGAAGACCCGCGTTTGGGCGAGCGCCGCCGCATCCTCGCCGGGGCATCCGATGAGCAGATACAGGGTGAAATGCGCCACGCCCGCCGCGCGCAGCTTCGAGGCGGCTCCGAAGTAGACTTCGTCGGGAACACGCTTCCCGAGGGCGTAACGCAGTCGCTCGCTGCCGGACTCGGGCGCGAGGCTCACGCTCGTGATGCCGGCCTTCCCGATCAGGGCGATTCTTTCATCGTCGAGGTCCTCGGCGCGGAGCGAGCTGAACGAGACGGAGATCCCGCGCGCGCCGAGGAGCTTCATGATGGGCGCGAAATCGGGATTCGCCGCGACGGCCGTGCTCACGAGACCGATCCTCTTCACAGCGGGGACGAGCCCATCCACAAGTTCCTCGAACACGGAGAGCGGCATGAACCGGAACGGCCGGTACAGGGACGTCGCGAGACAGAACGCGCAGGCGCCGGGGCAGCCGCGTCCCGACTCGACGAGCATGGTGTCGGGGAAAACACTCTCGGGCGTGACGATGACGGAACCCGGGAAGCTCGAGAGCGCAACGGGCTCTCTGTATCCCGCGCGCGGCCCCGAAAAGCCGCTCACGAGCAACCCCGGAATCCGCGCGAGGTCCTCGAGGAATCTCTTCGGCTCGCGAGGCCCCCGCGCGTCGAACTCCGTGCGCCGCTCATCGAGGAGGCGCATGATCTCCTCGATCGTTCCTTCTCCCTCTCCGAGGGCAATCGCGTCGACGATCCCCTCGAGCGGCATCGGATTCGCGCTAACCGCGGGCCCCCCGGCGATCACGAGCGGGCGTCCCGTCCGCTCCGACCTCAGGGACGGCACTCCCGCCCCGTGGAGCATCCTGACCACGTTGATATAATCCTCTTCGTAGGAGATCGAAAAGAAGAGCACGGGACTCGCGGCGAGGCTCGATCCCGATTCAAGCGTTACAGGAGATATGTCCGCAAACGCTCTTTCAACGTTGAAATTAGAAGAATTTCGCAGCGCTCCGTAGAGAAAGTGAAAACCGAGGTTCGAGATGCCTACGCGGTATGGCGCGGGATAGGCGGCGATGACCCGGAGGGCGCCCCTCCCGGGCACGGGAAACCGTTCGATGATCGTTTCGCTCCTGAGAATTGTGCTTCGGATGTCGTTCGGGTGGGCTCGGTGCAATCTAACCCCCGGCTCCGCGGGTTTCGTAGTCCAGGGCGCCCCGGCCGAGGAGATTCCGGGCCAGAACGTTCTCCGGGTCGTGTTCGATGAGCTTCCTGAGCAACGCCTCGGCCTCCGCCTCGCGTCCCTCGTTCCGCAGCGTGAGGGCGAGCGACAGATTGGCCTCGCTGTACTCGGAATTCACGCCGAGGCTCTTGCGGTAAAACCGCTCGGCGGCTTCGAGCTCTCCGCGGTAGAATTTTATGTCCCCGAGGATCTTGTAGAGGTCGGCGAAATCCGTCTCGGGCGGATCGAGTATCTTCTCGGCGGCCTCGTAGTCGCCCCTGCGGATCATGATGTGGGCGAGCTTCTCCTTGGCGCGAAGGAAGCGGGCATTGATCGTGAGCGCGTGCCTGAAGAAGCGCTCGGCGTCGGCGAGGTTGTCCATGCGCAGGTAGCACTCCCCGAGAAAATAGAGAATGTCGGCGCTCTCCCCTCCCGCCGCGAGGATATCCTTGAGGACGACCATCGCCTCCTCGAGATTTCCCTCCCGCAGGTGCACGAGGGCGAAGCTCAGATCGACGGCGCCCTTGTGCTCTTCCCCTTTCGTCGCTTCCGAGAGGTACCCGATCGCCCGTTTCCGGTCGCCGAGCGCGTAGAGCAGCAGGCCGTAGTAGTAGCGGGCCTTCCCGTAGTTCGGGGACAGCGTGAGCGTCGCCTCGAGGGCGATCCGCGCCCGGTCGAGCTCGCCGAGGTAGAAGTATGTCGAGCCCAGGAAGCACTGGAGATCGGCATAATCGGGCTTGATTGCCGCCGAGCGCTCGAACTGCTCGAGCGCCTCGCGATAGAGCTTCCGGTCGAGATACGTGACGCCGAGGTAGAAATGCGCCTCCGCGTAACGCGGATTGATCGAGATCGCGGCCTCGAACTCCTTTTGCGCGTCCGCGTGATCCCCCGCGCGGAGGTACGCGAGCGCGAGCTTGAATCGAACGTCCGGGTAGTCGGGATGAATCTCGGAGGCCGTCGCGAAGGCGCGGACGGCGGCCTCGTAGATCCCCGTATTGTACGCCTCGATCCCTTCCCTGAGGGCATTGTCGAAGTCCGCGTCGCTCCGGATCACCTGCTTGAGCGAGG
>JBEKAW010000293.1:0-2944 GCA_050015715.1 Candidatus Krumholzibacteriaceae bacterium | reverse complement strand
AAACGATCCCGTGACGGACGGAAGCGTGCTCGTGACGCTCGTCAAGAAGAACAAGCGCGCGAAGGGAATCGAGCGGATCATGGACGAAATCCGCGCCGACCTGAGGAACGTGCCGGGCGCCGAGTTGAGCATTCTGATCTCGCGCGGCATGACCGGCGGGGAGAAGCCGGTGATCATGAGCGTGCGCGGCGAGGATCTGGCCGTGGTCAAGAAGATCGCCGATCAGGTGGAGAATATCGTCCGGACGACGCCGGGGGCCGTCGACGTGGCGTCGAGCTTCGAGGCCTCCAAGCCGGAGCTCCGCATCCATATCGACCGGGAGCGCGCGTCCGATCTCGGGCTCAACGTGGGTCTGATCGCCACGAGCATCCGCTCGATGGTCGACGGCGCCGTCGCGACGCAGTACGCCGAGGGGGACGATCAGTACGACGTGCGCGTCCGCCTCGCGAAGGACGACCGCACCTCGCTCGAGAGCATCCGCAACCTCGCCGTCAAGAGCACGAAGGACACGGATAATCTTCAAAAATACATCGTGCCGGTCGGTTCCATAGCCGATATCGTCCCCGGCGCCGGCCCTTCGGCGATCAACCGCTACGACCGGCAGCGGGAGATCCGCATCGACGCCAACCTCGCCGGCCGGACGCTCGGAGAGGCGCTCGGCGACATCCAGAAGCGGACGAAACGGATTGCGACGCCGCCGGGTTACTCGGTGACCGTGAGCGGCAGCGGCGAGATGCAGAGCGAGTCCTTCGCGAACATCTTCCTCTCGCTCGCGCTTGCCGTTATCTTCGTCTACATCGTGCTCGCGGCCCAGTTCGAGAGCTTCAAGTATCCCTTCTCCATCATGCTCGCCCTTCCGATGTCGCTGATCGGCGCCGTGCTCGCGCTTCTCGCCTTCGGGAGCTCGCTGTCCGTCATATCGCTCATCGGCATCATCATGCTGATGGGTCTCGTGACGAAGAACGGCATTCTTCTCGTCGACTATACGAACGTGCTGCGCGGCCGCGGAATGGAGCGCACCGACGCGCTCATTCAGGCGGGCGCGACGCGGCTTCGGCCGATTCTGATGACGACGTCCGCGATGATCTTCGGGATGGTACCGGTGGCGTTCGCGTTGAGCGAGGGGAGCGAGTTCCGTTCTCCCATGGGCCAGGCGGTGATCGGCGGTCTCATCACGTCGACGCTGCTGACGCTCTTCGTCGTGCCGGTCGTCTACTCGCTCCTCGACGACATCTCGATCCGCAGGATGACCGGACCGGTGGCCCGGCTGTTCGGCGCTCGAGAGGGAAAACGGAAACTTCAGCCATGAGACGGACCGCCGGGCGCCCGCGCAGTCGACGCTTCGGAAGAGCGCTCTGGGCTCCGGGCGCCGTCGTTCTCGTCGCGGCGGCCGTGCTCCTCATGTATGCGTTGCACCGGCGCGAGTCTTCCATCCGGACGGCCGCGGCTCCCGTCTGCGGGTACAGAATCATCCATGCATATCCCCATGACCCGGGGGCCTTCACCCAGGGGCTGATCTATCGGGACGGGTTCCTGTTCGAGAGCACCGGGCTGAACGGACGCTCGACGCTGCGGAAGGTCCGGCTGGAGACGGGCGAAGTGATCCGCGAGCGCGCGCTCGAGCCGCAGTACTTCGGCGAAGGGCTCACCGATTGGGGCGACACCCTCATTCAGCTCACCTGGAAATCGAACGTCGCGTTTCTCTACGACGAGGACACTTTCGCGGCGAGGGGCACGTTCGGGTACGACGGGGAGGGGTGGGGGCTCACGCATGACGCGAGACGGCTCATCATGAGCGACGGGAGCGCTTCCTTACGGTTTCTCGATCCCGCGACGTTCCGGGAGACGGGACGCCTCCTCGTCACCGATCGCGGCTTCCCCGTCGGCGATCTGAACGAGCTCGAGCTCGTGAAGGGGGAGATCTACGCGAACGTCTGGGAGACGGACAGGATCGCCATGATCTCGCCGACGTCGGGCCTCGTCACGGGCTGGATCGACCTCGGCGGACTGGCGCCGTCCACAGTTGACACGGGGGCCGGGGATGCCGTCCTGAACGGAATAGCCTACGACGCCCGCGGCGATCGCCTGTTCGTCACGGGAAAGCTCTGGCCAACGCTGTTCGAAATCAGGCTCGTGCGCCGGCATTGATCAATTAACTCGTCCGGGTGCGGCGTTCATAGTATACTGTCGAAATCATGGGACTCACCGAATTCATCGTCCGCTACGCAACGCTCGTCATCGAGAAAACCGGCTATGCCGGCATCGGCATTCTCATGACCATGGAAAGCATGATCATGCCCGTGCCGAGTGAAGCCGTCATGCCGTTCGCCGGTTTCCTGTGGTTTGAGCACAAGCTCTCCTTCTGGGGCATCGTCCTGGCGAGCACGACGGGCAGCATCATCGGTTCGCTCATTTCCTACTGCATCGGCGCCTACGGCGGCCGCCCCTTCGTCAGGAAATACGGCAGGTATTTCCTGTTGAACGAGCACCACCTGGACAGAACGGAAAATTTCTTTTCCAGGCACGGGGAGATCACGATCTTTATAAGCCGTTTCATTCCGGTCGTGCGGCACCTGATCTCCATCCCGGCCGGGCTCGGGCGAATGAATATCGTCCGTTTCTCCATCTATACGGTGGTCGGGGCCGGTCTGTGGAACTCTTTCCTGACCTGGCTGGGGTATCACCTGAGAGACAACTGGGAAACGGTGCGACAATACACGCAAGTGATAGATATCGTCCTGGTCGCGGCGCTGCTGGCGGCGGCGGTTTTCTTCGCCTACAAGCAGATCCAATCCATGAGACGCCTCTGAAGAATTTGCTTGCTCCCGAACGGCCTCTTTAGATAAATTGCATGAACTAAACGCGATTTTCGGGCGAGAAGCGATCAGGGGGGCTGCGCGGAACATGCGGAATGAGTTGATCGTCAGCCTTTTGGTGTGGGCAC
>JBEKAW010000292.1:0-2996 GCA_050015715.1 Candidatus Krumholzibacteriaceae bacterium | reverse complement strand
CAGGCGATCGTCGAGACCACGCGCGCGGGCGGGGACGTTGTCGACACCAAAGCCGACGCGTTCTTCGAGGTCGTCGAGCGGCAGGCGCGCGACGGCGTCGATTTCATGACGATTCACTGCGGGCTCGTGAGAAGACTCGCCGAAGCTGTCGCGGCGACGCGGACGGCCGGCGTCGTGAGCCGCGGCGGCTGCTTCCTCCTCCAGTGGATGATCGCGAACAGGAAAGAAAACCCTTACTACGAGCACTTCGACCGCCTCCTCGACATCGCCGCGAAATACGACGTCGCGCTGAGCCTCGGAGACGCTCTGAGGCCGGGCGCTATCGCCGACGCGACGGACGGCGCCCAGATGGGCGAGCTCCTCGTCATCGGCGAGCTCGTGGACCGCTGCCGCGCGCGCGGCGTGAGCGTCATCGTCGAAGGGCCGGGGCACGTTCCGCTCCAGGACATCCCGGCGCAGATGCTCATGCAGAAGCGCGTGTGCAAGGGGGCGCCCTTCTACGTGCTCGGGCCGCTCGTGACCGACGTCGCCCCGGGCTACGATCACATCACGAGCGCGATCGGAGGCGCCGTCGCCGCGTGGCACGGTGCCGATTTTCTCTGCTACGTCACCCCCGCGGAGCACCTGAGGCTCCCCTCGGTCGAAGACGTGCGCGAGGGGGTCATCGCGGCGCGCATCGCCGCGCACGCCGGGGATATCGCGAAGGGAATCGCGGGCGCCTCCGACTGGGATCTCGAGGTCTCGCGGGCGCGCGCGGAGCTCGACTGGGAGCGCGCGCTCTCGAAGAGCCTCGATCCGGTGAAGGCGCGCCGGATGTACGATCCCATCGCCGGGGATTCCGAGAAGCTCTGCTCGATGTGCGGCATATACTGCGCGATACGGGGGACGAAGAGGACGAGGGACGGCCGGAAACGGCTGGGGTAGGGATGCCCGGCGAATATCGCAAGCCGACGGCAAGGCCGCGCCACGCGCAGGGAGGCCCGAGACCGGTCGAGGGCGTCCTCCCGTTTCTCGCACGATACGGCTACGCACCGGATCTCCACGGAGAGGATATAACCGAGGAGCGTTTCGTTTCGACTCTCGCGGACGGTCCCGTTCCGCCCGCCTATCTCCTCGCGCTCGCGGAGCGCTGCGGCTTCGAGGGGCGCTCGCTCATCGCCGAGGCGGCGGCCGCAGGCAGGGGCGCCCGCGACGGGGGCGCTCGCGCCGGCGCTCCGTCTCCGGAGGCGCGCTCCGCCGCGCCGGGGGCCATCGGTCTCGAGGAGGCCTTCGCTCGGCTCTTCGAGTCGCTCGGGGAGGTGCGGGAGGGGCAGCTCGAGATGGCCCGCGCCGTATCGCGCTCGCTCCGCGACGGGGGCGTCGTGATCCTCGAGGCCGGCACGGGCACGGGAAAGTCCCTCGCCTACCTCGTTCCTTCCGTTCTCCATTCGTTCGCAACGGGGGAGCGGGTCGTCGTCAGCACCCATACGAAGAATCTCCAGGACCAGCTCTTCCGCAAGGAGATCGGAGTGCTCGAAAAGGCCCTCTCCATCGACGCGCGCGCCGAGCGGCTCCTCGGGAGGGACAACTACATCTGCACGAGGAACGTCGTCATCCAGGCCTCGTCTCTCACGGGGGAGACGAGCGAGCCGGCGCTGGCGCTCGCTCTCTTCGTGGCGCTCGCGGGGGGCGCCGGCACGGTCGATTCGCTCGGACCTCTTCCGGACGGCGTGAGCGCCGAGGCGCTCGCCGCACCCCAGCGCTGCCAGATGAACGCCTGCGGCCTCGCCGATCGCTGCCCGCTCATGAGGGCGCGGCGCCGGGCGCGGGAGGCGAGGGTCCTTTTCGTGAACCACGCCCTGCTCCTCACCGACTACCGGCAGGGAGGGGCAGGTCTCGGTCCGTACGCGCGGGTCGTTTTCGACGAGGCGCACCATCTCGAGACATGCATCATCGAGAATCTGTCGGTGAAGGCGTCTCGCGAGGACGTCTTCAGGATTCTCGAGCCGCTCGCTCTCTCCGAAGGGGCGCGCGAGACATGGAAGCTCCTCACGCACGAGCTCGAGTGTTCGCTTGCTCCGGGCGCCTGGAGTCATCTGAGGAGAGATCTCGCGCGGAAGGCCAAGGATCTCGAGAAAGCGTACGCGGATCTTTTCAGCGGTCTCAGGGATTCCCTGAATGCCGCACGGGTCTTCAGGTCGACAAGGACGCGTTATGCGGACGGGGGTGCGACCTTTGCGGCGGCACATGATATGTTCAATGATATTTCATTTAAATTGAATGAATTAATAGGCATGCTTAAACCGTTACATGATGCCAGGCTTTCCCAGGATCTCGCCCCTTTTCAGCAGGAAATCGGCTATGTGGAGGGGGAGCTTGCGACCTTCTCCGAGAGCATGCGGTTCCTGTCGAGAGGGGAGGACGAGGAATCCGTTTTCTGGCTCGATTGGGGGGCCGACGGTTCGCTCCGGGAGCTGTGCGGTTCGCCGCTCTCCGTCGACCGTCCCTTCGCCGACTATCTCGAGGGCTTTCTCGGATCGGCGGTCTTCACGTCGGCCACGCTCTCGCAGAACGGGAGCTTCCTCTTCATCAAGGAGCGGCTCGGCCTCACGATGCTTCCCGCACGGCCGGTCGAGCTCCTCATTCCGTCCCCGTTCCCCTTCGACGAGAACTGTCTCGTGCTCGTCGCCTCCGACCTCGGCGATCCGAACGACGAAGGTTTCGCGGCGCCGGTCGGCGATCTTGTCTCGGGGCTCGTCTCGCTCGTCGCTCGAAGGACCATGGTCCTCTTCACGTCGTATCGTCTATGCTTCGCGGTCGCCGCCGCGCTTGCAAAACGCGGCGTCGACGGACCCGTCCTCGTGCAGGGAGCGGGAGAGAGCAGGGAGATCCTCTCCGAGCGGTTTCGCCGGCACCCGAACGGTCTGCTCCTCGGCGTCGCGAGCTTCTGGGAGGGCGTCGACTTTCCCGGCGAGGAGCTCGAAGTGCTCGTCATTCCGAAGATACCCTTTCCCGTG
>JBEKAW010000291.1:0-3030 GCA_050015715.1 Candidatus Krumholzibacteriaceae bacterium | reverse complement strand
CGGCTCCGCCCGCATCGTCACGGGAATGCACCGGAGCGTGCTTCTCGTCCCGCCAACCGCGGTGCTGCGGGACGACGAAACGAATACGGCGTCCGTGGTCGTCATCTCTCCGGGCTCGGTCGCGCGCACGATCGAGGTAACGGTCGGCGCGGCGGACAAAGGCCTCGTTGAGGTCGCCGGCCGCGGCCTGAGCGAGGGGCAGCTCGTCATCACGGAAGGGAACTACGGGCTTCCCGACTCGACGAGGGTCCGCCTGAGCGGAACGGAGAAGCCGTGAATCTCGTCGTCTGGGTCGACCGGTATCGCAAAGCTATCTTCTTTCTCTCCGCCATGGTGATCGTGTTCGGCGTCGGCGTAGCGATGCGCATGCCCGTGTCGCTTTTTCCCGACATCACCTACCCGCGCATCGTGCTCCTCGTCGACAACGGCGAGCAGCCCGCCGAGCGGATGATGGTCGAGGTGACGAAGCCTCTGGAAGAGGCGGTGAACTCCATCCCCGGCGTCATCCTCGTCCGGTCGAGGACGAGTAAGGGCTCGGCGGAAATCTCCATCGGGCTCGACTGGAAGACGGACGTCCAGCAGGCGCTTCAGCTCATCCAGGGGCGCATCGCGAACATTCGGAACCTCCTGCCCCCCGAGGCGCAGATCCGGGCCGAGCAGATGACCGTCTCGATCTTTCCCATCCAGGGATACAGCTTGACGAGCGATTCGCTGAGCCTCGCCGAGCTCCGGGATATCGCCCTCTACCAGATACGTCCGGCGCTCCTCCGCGTGCGCGGCGTGACGAGAGTCGAGGTGACGGGGGGCGACACGCGCGAATTCCAGGCGATCGTCTCTCCCGAGAAGCTCGCCTCCTACCGTCTCACCATGCGTCAGGTCGCCGAGGCGGTCGAGCGAACCAACAGCATCGGCGCCTCCGGCCTCGTCGACAGCAACCACGAGCTCTACCTGTCCATCGTTTCGGGCGCCCTCGCCTCGGTCGGCGACATCGAAAACGTCGTCGTCGCCGTGCACAACGGCGTCCCGGTCAGGGTCCGCGATCTCGCGCACGTGACGGCGGGAATCGCCGACAGCTACATCCGGACGACCGCCCACGGCAGGGACGCCGTTCTCGTCAATATCATCAAGCAGCCGACCGGAAGCACGGTTCAGATCGGGCAGGAAGTGACACAGACGCTCGCCTCGATCCGGCTCCCTCGGAGCGTCCGCTTCGAGACCTTCTACGATCAGAGCGATTTCATCAATCGCTCCATCCGGAACACCCGAGACAGCATTCTCATCGGCATCATACTCGCGATGGCGGTTCTCTTTCTCTTTCTCGGCAGCTGGCGGATCACGGTGATCATGGCGCTCGTCGTTCCCGCGACGATCGCCGCCACCATCATAAGCCTGTACCTCGCGGGCAAATCGATCAATATCATGACGCTCGGCGGGATCGCGGCCGCGATCGGTCTCATCATCGACGACGCCATCGTCGTCGTCGAGAACATATTCACGCAGTTCACGCGCGTCGGATTCGCGGCCCGAGGGGAACGGCGGTTTCTCGCGGCGGCGAGCGGCTCCATCAGAGAGCTGATGCCGGCGATCGCGGGATCGACGGCCTGCACGATCGTGATACAGATTCCGCTCGTGTTCCTCAAGGACGTGACGGGCGCTTTCTTCACGTCGCTCGCGATAACGATGATCTTCGCGCTCGTCTTCTCGTTCATATTCTCGATCACGCTCGCGCCTCTCATCGCCTCGCTCGTCCTCAGAGAGCGCGATATCGAGCACGAGGCCGAGAAAGAGCGCCGGACTCCCCCGCTCTGGTCGCTTTACGAGCGGACGATACGGGCGTTTCTCAAGCGGCGCTACCTCTTCATCCCCGCCGCGCTCGCGGTCCTCGCCGTGACCTTCACCCTCTACGGCCGGATCGGCAGCGAGTTCATGCCCCAGATGGACGAGGGCGCGTTCGTGCTCGATTACAACGCGCCGCCGGGAACGTCGCTCGACGAGACGAACCGCATGCTGATACACGTCGAGAGAATCCTCGCGTCAGTTCCGGAGGTCGAGTCGTACTCCCGCCGGACGGGGACGGAGCTCGGCTTCTTCATAACCGAGCCGAACAGCGGCGACTTCTGCATCAAATTGAAACAGCACCGATCCCGCGGCATCAACGAGGTGATCGCCGATGTGCGGGACCAGGTCGAGTCTTCGGAGCCGGCGCTCAGAATCGAGTTCGGGCAGCTCATGATGGACGTCATCGGGGACCTGGTCAACGGCCCGTCCCCCATCGAGATCAAGCTCTTCGGGAACGACGCCGCCGTGCTCCACAGGGAGGCCCGGGAGGTCGCGCGGCTCATCGACACGGTCCCCGGAGTGGTGGACGTCTTCGACGGCATCGTGATCTCGGGGCCGTCCGTCATCGTGCGCGTCGATCCGCTCCGCGCCGCCAAGGCGGGATTCGACGCGACGGCCGTCCAGGAGGAGCTCGACGCGCTCATGGAGGGCCGGGCGGGGAGCATGATCCAGAAGGGCGAGAAGATGATCGCGGTGCGCGTCCGCTATCCCGACGCCTACCGAAAGGACATGGACCGCATCGAGAATCTCAAGCTCGTGAACCCGGCGGGCGCCTCCGTTCCGCTCGCCGGTCTCGCAACGTTCGAGAAGACGGGCGGTGAGGCGGAGCTCAACCGCGAGGGGCTGCGCCAGGTCGTGTCCGTCACGGCGCGGATTTCCGGCCGCGACCTCGGGCACACGATCGCGGACGTGAAGAAGAAGCTCTCGGGATCCCTTGCGCTTCCGCGGGGCATCACCATTTCGTACGGCGGCGTGTACCAAACGCAGCAGGAATCGTTTCAGAGCCTCCTCATCGTCGCGCTGACGGCGGTTCTCCTCGTGTTCGTGATTCTCCTCTTCGAGTTCCGCGAGTTCACCGTGCCCGTCTCGATTCTCGTCATCGACGTGCTGTCGATGTCGGGCGTCTTCGCGGCCCTGTGGCTCACGCGGGTGTCGTTCAACATATCGAGCTTCGTCGGCGTCATCATGATC
>JBEKAW010000290.1:0-3040 GCA_050015715.1 Candidatus Krumholzibacteriaceae bacterium | reverse complement strand
GGTCGATTTCAAGAATACGGTGCTCATCATGACCTCGAACGTCGGCGCGAAAGAGATCAAGGGGAAGAAAGGTTTGGGCTTCATTTCGGAGGGAAGCGACACGGGCTACCAGCAGATGAAGTCGAGCGTTCTCGACGAGCTCCGGAAGGTGTTCAACCCCGAGTTCCTCAACAGGCTCGACGAGATCATCGTCTTCCGGCAGCTCGAGCGGACCGATCTCATCAAGATCATCGAGATTCTCCTCAAGGACCTCTACAAACGGCTCGAGGCACAGTCGATCGAATTCGAGCTCACGGCCGAGGCGCGCGAGCTCATTCTCGAGAAGGGCTACAACCCGGATCACGGGGCGCGCCCGCTCAAACGGGCGATCCAGAAGTACCTCGAGGACCCGCTGAGCGAAAAGCTCCTGAGCGGCGAGATCGCCCGGGGCGACCAGCTCAAGATCACGGCCGAGCCCGGCGCGGAGGGGCTGACCTTCGCGGCGGTGAAAAAGGTCCGCTCGTAGGGGAACCATTCCATCCCGAGATTCGTATCATTACGGAGGCCCTTTTGCGATTGTGCAAAAGGGCCTCGTATGATACTATTCGCGCCGCTTTGCATTTTTGTGTACATTACTGGGGAATGGTGATGAAGCGTACCGCAGCGACACTCTGTTTCGTCCTGTGCCTCGCGTCCGCCGTACGGTCGATGCCGGTCGGCCGGATCGAGGTCTCGGGGAATTTCTTCGTCTCCGAAAAACAGATTCTCCAGGTGTTCGGTCTCCGGCCGGGGGACGAGTACCGCGAGGACCGCACGTCGGACGGCATCAAGCGCCTCTTCCAGACCAAGCAGTTCGCGGATATCCGGGCGAGCTACCGGGTCGAGGAGGGCAAGGCGGTCGTCTCGCTCGTCGTCGAGGAGTACCCTCGCGTGAAGGAAGTGCGCATCCAGGGAACCGACAAGCTGAAGCGCGAGGATGTCGAGGCGAAGGTATCGGTCAAGGAGGGCTACTTCGCGCGCCCGTCGCTTTTCACGCAGGACGTTTCCGCGATCCTCGCGCTCTACGCCGAGAAGGGCTATACGCAAGCGCGGGTGGATGTGAGGAAGACGCCGGCCGGCAAGGAGCACACGATCGTCGTCTCCTACGTCGTCACCGAGGGGCGCAAGATCAAGATACGGCACATCGACTTTCTCGGAAACGGCGCTCTCGAGAGCGCCGAGATCCGGAAGGTCATGGACAGCAAGGAAAACAAGTGGTGGCGGGGAGGGGATTTCAAGCCTGCCACCGTCGATGAGGACCTCAAGAAGATCAAGGATCTCTACGGCACGATCGGGTATCTCGACGCCGAGGTCCGCGTCGAACGGGAAGAGAAGGTCAACGGGGGCAAGGCGCTCGACCTCTATATCAGGGTCAAGGAGGGGAGACAGTACACCCTCGGAACGCTCACCTGGTCGGGAAACAAGATCATCGCCGACGACGAGATAAAGAAATACGCGGTCCTCAAGGAAGGGGAGCCCTTCGCCCTGGACCGCATCGAGATGCTCCAGAACCTCATCAACAGCCGCTACTGGGAGCAGGGGTACATCTGGAGCCGCGTTATTCCCGAGCGTAAGATGCGGGGCCAGCGCATAGACCTCAGCCTCGCGATCGTCGAGAACAACCCCGCCTCGATCAGGGAGATCAGGATATCGGGGAACACGAAGACGTTCGAGTCGGTCATCAGGCGCGAAATGACCGTGTACCCGGGAGAGAAGTTCGTCCTCACGAAGGTGCAGCGGAGCCTCCGCGATATCGTTTCCCTCGGCTATTTCAACGGGGTGCCGAAGGTCAACCCGGAGCCGGTGGACGAGCAGGGCAACATCAATCTCCTCATCGCCGTCGAGGAGAAGACGACCGGCAACTTCAAGATGGGCGCGGGGTACTCCCAGCTCAATTCCCTGAGCGGCTTCTTCGGGGTCCAGGAGAACAATTTTCTCGGCAGGGGGAAGACGGTTTCCCTGGACTGGGAGTTCGGGAAGACCCAGAAGAACATCAACGCCCAGTACACGGAGCCATATCTCCTCGGCACGGACAACTCGCTGAGCCTCACCGTATACAACTGGATCCAGGACCGGGTCAACCAGCAGTACTACAACGACCGCCGGGAAGGCTTTACCGTCCAGCTCGGACGGCCGTTCCCATGGCTCGACTACACGAAATCATGGGTAAGCTACCGGCTCGAGAACGTCGCTCTCTCCAATTTTTCGTCGGATTACCCCGCGACCGGGGAGCTCCGCGGCATCAACTGGCCGCTCCTGTCGAGCAGCATGCTCTTCAGCTGCACCCGCAACTCCACCGACAACCCGACCCATCCGACGTCCGGCTCCGTCGCCTCGCTGAGCGCCGAGTTCGCGGGCGGCATCCTCCAGGGCAACGTCGAGTACATGCGGTACCTGGCGAATCTGTCCTGGTTCAGACAACTCTGGAAGCTGACGTTTCATTCCAATTCGGTGGCGGGAGTCATCGACGGCTACAACAGCCCCGGCCAGGTGAAGGACTTCGACAAGTTCCGCCTCGGCGGAAATCGCACGTACGCCCTTCGGGGGTATGATTTCTACGAGGTCGTGCCGGAAGGGAACGATCCCTATGTCGGCGGCAGGTTCATGACGACATTCACGCAGGAGCTCCTCTTCCCGTTCACCGATGCCGTCTACGGACTCGTGTTCTTCGACGCCGGAAACACGTGGAACTCCTTCGGGGACGCCGATCTCTTCAATCTCAGGCGCAGCGTGGGCCTCGGCGTGCGGATCGAGATGCCCGCGATCGGGAACCTCGGGTTCGACTACGGATACGGGTTCGACAGGGTGAACGGGCCCTCCTGGCAGCCCCACTTCACATTCGGCACCTTCTTCTAAAAAGTGGTTTCAATCACGGGGAAAAGTACTATATATTTGGAACCGACGATAATCGCTCGAAAGGAGGCATTTTGATGAAAAAGGTATCATGCGCGGTCCTCGTGTGTTTCGTTCTCTCGCTTCTTCCGATGAGCGTCCTGAGGGCCGAGGAGATCAAGCTCGGCTA
>JBEKAW010000289.1:0-3089 GCA_050015715.1 Candidatus Krumholzibacteriaceae bacterium | reverse complement strand
CGCAGACGGGGAACGTGACGATCCAGATCTATGACGTCTCGGGACGTCTCGTCACGACGCTCCTCAATGCCCGTGTCGCGGTTGGCCGTCACACCGTTGAATGGAACGGCAAGAATGCGAACGGTTCGCTCGTACCGAGCGGGATCTACTTCTATCGGATGCAGACCGCCGGATACGAAGCGACCAGGAAGATGATTCTGGTCCGCTAGGCGGCCGGGACAACTGGGTGGGGGAGGCGCCCGACGCCTTGAGCCTCCCCCACCCGTGAGCCTTCGCCTGCTCATCCGCCGGGCCGGATGAACGTTCCCGCGAAGGGGGGAAGGAAGCGATGAACGGGATGCGGTTAGTGGACAACGTACGGCGCGCTCCGAGGCAGTTGCTCGCGACGGTGGCCGCCGTGTTCCTCTTTGCTTTCATCGCGGGCGAAGGGCATGCGGGGATCGTGTTCAGCGGGACGTCGGCCGAGGTCGGCGCCGTGGCCGATTACCCCCAGGGCGTCGCGCTCGCGGACTTCGACAACGACGGGCTTCTCGACATCGTCGCTGTCCTCCATTCGGGCTCCGATTACGAGGTCATCGCCTGGCGGAACAACGGGACGCCGTTCACGAGCGGCACATGGACCCGGTGCAACGTCGGGGCGCTGTCCGATTGGGGCAATTCCGTCGCCGTCGCGGACCTCAACAATGACGGCCGCGTCGACATCGTCGTCGGCGCCAATGCGGGCGAGGCGCTCGACGTCATCGCCTACGAGAACGATGGAACTCCGTTCGACGGCCTGTGGCCCCGGCACGACATCGGGTCCTCGGGCGGCTCGCGCACCACGACCGTCGCGGTCGGCGACCTCGACAACGACGGGTGGACCGACGTCGTCTCCCTGGGGGGGGGCGGCGGGGGAAGCATCGGCAGCATCCGCGCCTGGCACAACGACGGGGCGCCGTTCGCGGGCTTGTGGACGGGCACTACGGTTTTCTCCGCGCCGGACATGGGCGTGAACCTGGCCGTCGCGGACCTGGATAAGGATGGATACCTCGACCTTGTCGCGAATCACAACGTGACGAGCGTCAGCGCGTTCAGGAACGACGGGACGCCGTTCGCCGGCGCCTGGACCGGCACTCTCGTGGGGACGGGCTGCTCGACCTTCACGACGAGCATCGTCGCGGCCGATTTCGACAACGACGGTTACCCGGATCTCCTGACGACCTGCGGATATCTCCCGGCATACGAGCAGCGGATCTGGAGGAACAACGGCACACCGTTCGGCGGCCCGTGGGATGTCAGCTACCTCGGGTCCGTTCCCGTCGCGAGCGCCGTCGCTGGAGATTTCAATCTTGACGGCCGTGTCGATATCGCGATGAGCACGTATCTGGGCGACGTGCTCGTGTGGGAGAATAACGGCGCCCCCTTCTCCGGACACTGGACGAGCTACAACGTCGGATCGACGGGCGCGGTGGCGTTGACCATCGCGGCAGGCGATCTCGATAACGACGGCGATCCCGATATCGTGACGGGCGGGGTCCCGCGCGTCGTCTCCGCATGGCAAAATCTCGCCGCGGCGAAGGTCAGCGTCGTGCCGCCGAGCTCGGTCACGAGCTGCGCCGTCGCGCGATCGGTCGAATTTCATATCGATCACGAGCAGACGGTGCTCGGCGACGTTCGCGGCTACGAGGTCGTCTTTTCGATCGATACGACCGTCGTGAGAATTCCGAGCCCGTCGGTGGATATCACCGAGGGCACGTTCATGAGCTCGCGCGGAACGTCGCAGTTCTACGTGACGCCCGAAGGCGGCGGCGTTTACACGGTGAGCTGCGCGATTCTCGGGGGAGACGCGGGCGGCAGGGGGCACGCCTCGCTCTTCAACGTGCGTCTGACGCCCGTCGCGGAGGGAACGAGCGCCATTGCGATCGCGAGCGTGAGACTGCGCGATCTCGACAATCACCCGCTCCCGGTGGGGCAAACCGGCGGATCGATCCACGTCGACTGCACGCCGCCCACGATGGAGCCGCTCACGGAGCCCGGGGGAGGCTGGTACAGCCACGCTCCCGCATTCGCCAATTTCGGTTTCGACGACAATTTCAATCTCGATCTCGCGGAGTGCCGGCTCGACGCGGGCCCCTGGACGACGATCTTCTCCGGCATCGACGCCGCCGCGTGGGACAGCGACGGCTGGACGCTCGCGGGCTTTGCGGGATTGAGCGAAGGCTCACACACGATTTACTTCCGCGTCAAGGACGACGCGGGGAACTGGAACGGCGAGGGAGGTTCGGAGCCCGCCCTGTACCGCTGGCAGTTCTACAAGGACACGACGCCGCCCGCGGCGCCCACGGGCTTCGCCGCCGCGCCGGGCAACAACAAGACGCACCTCACGTGGAGAAATCCGACAGGGGATCCGACCTTCGCCGGTGTCGAGATCAGGTTCAACCGGTGGAACGGCTATCCGGAATACGGGCCGCCGGAGCCCCCGTACCCCGCAAATCACACGCTGGGGACATTCGTGACGCTGACGGCGGCGGAGGCGTGCGACGACAATCCCCGCACGCCGCGGGACATCTATTACTACACGGCCTTTTCGAAGGACCTCGCGGGAAACTATTCGTCATACACCGTCGGCGCCGCCGGCCGCGCGACGAGCTACTGGCTCGGCGATCTTGACGCCGACGGGAGGGTCTACACGAACGACCTCGTCATCTTCTCGGCTGCCTTCGGGCGGCAGGCAGGGCAGCCGGGATGGAACGACATCTGCGACTTCGGCCCGACAAATGATTACTCGAGATTCGGTATTCCAATTCCCGACAAGAAGGTCACCTTCGAAGACCTCATGATCTTCTCGATGAACTGGGACAAGGTGACGCCGCTCGGCCTCGTCGACTTCGTCACGGCCCCTCCCCTGGAGAATCTCGAGGATCTCGTTCATCTCGACGTGACCGCCGTCGACGATAATACGATCTCGATCGTTCTCAAGAACCGCGCCGCGACACTGAAGGGTGTTCACGTCATCGCCGATGTCGCGGGCGCCGATCTCCTCGGCATCAAGCGCGGCGCCGCGCTCGGGGGAGACTCGGAGCTCTTCTTCGGCGCGCTCCCCGTCGAGG
>JBEKAW010000288.1:0-3108 GCA_050015715.1 Candidatus Krumholzibacteriaceae bacterium | reverse complement strand
AACAACTACCTCGGGCTGGCGAACAACGGGGAGCTCATCGAAGCGGCGTGCGGCGCGATGCGGACCCGCGGTCTGGGCCTCGCGTCGGTGCGGTTTATCTGCGGGACGCAGGATATCCACAAGAAGCTCGAGCGCGCGGTCTCCGAGTTCTTCGGAACGGATGATACGATTCTCTATACGTCTTGTTTCGACGCGAACGGCGGTCTCTTCGAAGTGGTTCTCGGCGAGGAGGACGCGATCGTTTCGGATGAGCTCAATCACGCCTCGATCATCGACGGTATCAGGCTCTGCAAGGCCAAACGGTACCGATACCGGAACAACGACATGGGCGACCTCCGGGCCAAGCTGGACGAGGCGAAAGGGGCGCTCGCGAGACGGATCATGATCGCGACCGACGGCGTCTTCTCCATGGACGGTATCGTGGCGCGCGTCGATCAGATCTGCGACGTCGCGGAGGAATACGGCGCCCTCGTCATGGTCGACGATTCGCACGCGACGGGATTTTTCGGGCCGACCGGGCGGGGGGCCGTGGAGCACTGCGGCGCTCTCGGTCGCGTCGACATCATAACGTCCACGCTCGGCAAGGCTCTCGGGGGCGCCTCGGGGGGCTTCACGACGGGGCGTCGCGAGATCATCGATCTCCTGCGCCAGCGCTCCCGGCCATACCTGTTCTCGAATACGATGGCGCCCGCGCTCGTCGCGGCCTCGATCAAGGTTCTCGACATCGTCTCGAGAACCGGGGAGCTCAGGGAACGCCTCGCGAAGAATACGAAGTACTTCAGGGAGAAGATGACCGCGGCTGGGTTCAACATCGTTCCGAGCGTGCACCCGATCGTGCCGGTCATGCTCGGGGACGCGAAGCTCGCGCAGACGATGGCGGCGCGGCTCCTCGGCGAGGGCATCTACGTCATCGGATTCTTCTATCCCGTCGTGCCGAAGGGCGCCGCGCGCATCCGCACGCAGATTTCGGCGGCGCACACGAAGGATCATCTGGACAGGGCTATCACGGCGTTCATCAAGGTCGGGAAGGACCTCGGGGTGATCTCCTGACCCGCGCTTTGTATTTCCCGGGACGTTCGCAACAAGGAGGTCGGCGTTGAAAAGATCGGTATGCGTTCTCTTGGTGCTCTCCGCGGTTCTGTTTGCGTTCGCCGCCGCGTCGGCGGCTCCGGCGAAGGACAAGGTTCCGTGCACCGTCTGCGGCTACCTGATCGACAAGGACAAGGCCTTGACGGCGCAGTACGAGGGCGTGACGTACTACTTCTGCGAAGCGGGGTGCAAGGCGTACTTCCTGCAGAATCCCGCTCCCTTCGCCGCCGGTGACGACGCGGATCCCGTCTGTGGCATGAAGATCAAGAAAACGGGTTCCGTCGAGACGGTCCACAACGGGCGCCAGATTCATTTCTGCTCGAAGGAGTGCAGGGACAAGTACCTCGCGAACCCGTCTGAATACGATATCAATTTCGACGTCGTGTCGAACGAGGTGAAGCCTCAAAAGGACATGAAGTTCACGACGACCCTCGAGGGCCGGCCGTACTATTTCGTGAGCGCCGACAACAAGGCGGCGTTCGACAAGAACCCGGACGCCTACGTGTACGCCGAATGCCCCGTGAGCGGGAAGGTGTTTCTGCGCAAGGACGCCGGCGCCAAGACCGTGTACGACGGTGCGACGTACTACTTCTGCTGCAAGGGCTGCGAGGCGAAATTCAAGAAGGATCCGAAGAAATACGAGGGCCCGGCGAAGGGGACCGGCGAGGGCTGCACCCATGAGAAGGGTGCCGGCGCGATGAAGGAGGGCACGGCGGAAGGAAGCTGTTCCGCGAAGAAGACCGGGGCGTGTCCGATGGCCAAGGACAGCAAGAAGTCATAGGCCCCGCGAGGTCCGCTCGGGGGCGTCGTTGGACGCATTCGAGAGCCTGAAATAATGAGGATCTCCGGTCCGGATGGGCCGGAGATCCTTTTGTCTTTTGACTTGGAAGTTCCGTTATCCTACTATCCCTCCATGGGATTTTCTGTCGGAATCATAGGTCTTCCGAACGTCGGCAAATCCACGCTCATCAACGCCCTCTGTCATGCCGGGGCGCAGGCCTCGAACTATCCGTTCTGCACGATCGACGAGAACCGGGGCACCGTCCCCGTGCCCGACGAGCGCCTCGACAGGCTCGCCGGGATCCTCAAGCCCCGGGAAGTCATTCCGACGACCGTCACCTTCATCGACATCGCGGGTCTCGTGAAGGGCGCGCACCGGGGGGAGGGTCTCGGGAACAAGTTCCTCCATCACGTTCGCGAGGCGAGCGTTCTCGCGCACGTGCTGCGCTGCTTCAAGGAAGACGACGTGAGCCACGTCTACGGCACGGTCGACCCGCTCCTCGACATCGAGATCGTCGAGACTGAGCTCCTCCTCGCCGACGTCGATCGCGTCGAACGGTGGCTCGAGAAGGAGCGCACCCGGTCGAAGGCGCTCAAGAAGGAGGAGCGGACGCAGCTCGAGTTCCTCGAATCTGTTCATGCGGCGCTCGTCCGGGGCGAACGCGTCGGCGCCGATGGAGTGAGCGCGCCGATGAAGCCCCTCTTCGACGAGCTCCAGCTTCTCACGGCGAAGCCGCGGCTCATCGTTCTCAACACGGGATACGAGGATCCGGCGGGCCGCGGGGCCGAATGCGCGAAGGTCGTCGAGAGGTTCGGCGAGAGGAACACGTTCGTCGTTTCGGCGAAGCTCGAGGATGAGCTCGATGCGCTCGACGAGGAGGAGCGCTCGCAATTCATCAAGGAGCTCGGCGTCGACGAACGCGCCAAGCCGAGATTCATCGAGAAATGCCACGACCTCCTCGGTCTCATTCGTTATTACACGGCGGCGCATGAGAAGCTCCAGGCGTGGTCGATCCCCGCGGGCACGGCCGCCGCGCAGGCCGCGGGGAAGATCCATACCGACATGGAGCGGGGATTCGTCAAGGCCGAGGTCATGAGCTACGAGCACCTCGTCCGGTACGGCTCGAAGGCGGCGGTTCACACGCACGGCCATCTGAGGACCGAGGGGCACGATTACCTCATCAGGGACGGGGACGTCGTTCATTACCATTTCAATCCATGACGAGGGGCCGCGCTCCG
>JBEKAW010000287.1:0-3150 GCA_050015715.1 Candidatus Krumholzibacteriaceae bacterium | reverse complement strand
GACGTCGTCCGCGGGGGACGGCGCCATCAAGTGGGGCGGCCTCGAGCAGAAGATCGACGTGCGCGAGGAATACCCCCAGATCTATCGCGACGTGTGGCGCCAGATCCGCGATTTCTTCTACGATCCCGGCATGCACGGGAAGGATTGGAACGCCGTATACAAGAAATACGAGGAGCTCATTCCCTTCGTCGCGACGCGCGCCGACATGAACTACATCATCGGCCAGATGATCGGCGAGCTCACGGCCTCGCACGAGTACATCGTCGGGAGCGGCGGCCCGCCGCTGACGTTCTACTCGCACGTCAACGTCGGCCTCCTCGGCGCCGATCTCGAGCCCGACGCGAAGGCCGGCCGCTACAGATTCGTCCACATTCTCGAGGGCGCCGCCTGGAGCGCCGATTACAAGAACCCGCTCCGCGCGCCGGACGTCGGCGTGAAGGAAGGGGATTATCTCGTCTCGATCGACGGCCAGGACGTGCGAGCCGGCGAGAACTATCTGAAATACCTCGAGAACAAGGCCGGCGAGAGAATCGAGATCGCGGTGAGCGCCACGGGCGGCACGAAAGACGCGCGGACGTATAAGCTGAAGCCGCTCTATGACGAGGGGGCGCTCCGCTACTACGAGTGGGTCGAGAAGAACTACCGCGCGGTGCGCGAGGCGACGGGGGGAAGGGCCGGCTACATGCACCTCTCCGACATGGACGAGCTCGGGATCCGGCAGTTCGAGCAGGCCTTCAGGGCCGAGCGCTACCGGGACGGCCTCATCATCGACGTGCGGGACAACGGCGGCGGTTTCGTCTCGTGGTTCATCATCGACAAGCTCGAGCGCAAGCTCGAGTACATCACGGTCACGCGCGATTTCAAGACGATGCGCTACCCGCACGCCGTGCACGCGGGGCCGATCGTCGTCCTCTGCAACGAAGGGACCGGTTCGGACGGCGAGGTCTTCTCGCAGCACTTCAAGGATCTCGGGCTCGGGACGGTCGTCGGCACGCCGACCTGGGGCGGCCTCATCGGCATCACGAACATGATCCCGCTCACGGACGGCGGCATGGTGACGCAGTCGAACATCGGATTCGCGAATCTCAAGGGGGAATGGGTCGTCGAGAACCGGGGCGTCATTCCGGACATCGTCGTCGAGAACGACCCCGCCGAGGTGGTCAAGGGCAGGGACCAGCAGCTCGAGCGGGCGATAGCGGTCATTCTGGAGAAGCTCAAGGAGACGCCCCCACCGTCCCTGGTCCCGCCGCCGTTCCCGAAGAAGTAGAAAGGAGCGCCGTGGAAACGAAACGAGAGATCAACCTGCCGGAAAACGCGTTCCGGGAGCTCGTGCCCGGCGAGGCCTACGTGCCGGTCGTCCCGGCCTCGGAGCGGATTCCCGAGGCATCGGCGCGATCGTTCGCGCTCGGGTTCGTCCTCAACGTGGTCTTCTCGATGGCGGCCGCGTACATCGCGCTCAAGCTCGGCCAGGGCATCGAGACGGCGATCCCGATCGCCATCCTCGCGGTCGGCGCCTCGGCTGCGCTCCGCCGCCGGAGCACGCTCCTCGAGAACGTGAACGTCGTCGCGTTCGGCGCGACCTCGGGGATCATCGTCGGGGGCGCCGTGTTCACCCTTCCCGCGCTCTTCATCCTCGGGATCGATTACCTCTCGAGCCTCTTCCAGCTTTTCTTCGTGGCGTTCTTCGGCGCGGCGCTCGGCGTCCTCTTTCTCATCCCGTTCCGGCGCTACTTCGTCGAGGACATGCACGGGAAGCTCCCGTTCCCCGAGGGGACGGCGACGACGGAGATCCTCGTCGCCGGCGAGAAGGGGGGCGCCCAGGCGCGGCTCTTGGCGATCGCCATGGTGTGCGGCGGCATCTACGACTTCGTCGTGATCTCGCTTCATCTGTGGAGCGAGAGCTTCACGACCTCCCTCGTCGCCTTCATGAGCCCGCTGACCGACAGGGTGAAGCTCGTTTTCAGCACGAACACGAGCGCGGCGATTCTCGGGCTCGGCTACATCATCGGCGTGCGCTACACGGCGATCATCTTCGCGGGGTCGATGCTCTCGTGGTTCGTCCTCGTGCCCCTCTTCGCGCATCTCGCCCCGGCCGCCGCGCTGTCCGGGGCGGCCGCGGCGGGCGCCGCATCCGGCGCTGGGGCATCGATCAGCGCCGGGGACATCTTCTACAACAACGTCCGGTACATCGGCATCGGCGCCATCTTCGTCGCGGGGCTCATCGGGATCCTGAAGCTGAGCCCGGTCATCGTACAGGCGATGAAGAGCGGCGCGAGGGAGCTCGCCGCCTCGAGAAAGGCGCACGCGGGCGAAACGTCGGGGAAGCGCACCGACAGCGACATCCCGATGTCCGTCGTATCGATCCTCTTCATCGTCACGATCGCGCTTCTCTGGGTCTATTTCCGCTTCTCCGTTCTGAAGGGCGAGGCGAACGCCTCGTCGCTGAGCTTCATCGCGCTCGCCGTGACCGTCGTCATCTCGTTCCTCTTCGCGAGCGTTTCGGCGCGGGCAGTGGCCATGATCGGCGTGACGCCGATCTCGGGCATGACGCTCATGACCCTCGTCGTCGCCTCGATCGTCATGATACGCGCGGGGCTCACCGGCCCGCACGGGATGCTCGCGGCGCTTCTTATCGGCGGCGTCGTGTGCACGGCGCTCTCGACGACGGCGACGCTCGTGACGGAGTTCAAGATCGGCTACTGGCTCGGCAGCACCCCGCGGAAGATCCAGATCGCGAACTTCGCGGGCGCGGCCGTCGCCGCGATCGTCGTGAGCCTCGTCATCGTGCTCCTCGACAAGGTGTACGGCTTCGCGCCGGGACCGGGGCATCCGAATCCCTTGCCCGCTCCGCAGCCGAACGCCATGGCGGCCGTCATCAAGAGCCTCATGTCGTCGAAGGAGGCCCCGTGGTTCCTCTACGGCATGGGGGGCGTCATCGCGCTCGTCGTCGAGATCCTCGGCATCTCGGGGCTCGCGTTCGCTCTCGGGATGTACATCCCGATCGAGCTCAACGCGCCGCTCCTCATCGGTGCCGTCGTCGCCTGGTTCGTGAGGAGAAAGAACCACGGGCGCGCCGCGGGCGAGAGCTACGAGGACCGCGGCACGCTCATCGCGAGCGGTCTCATCGCGGGCGGCGCCCTCATGGGCGTC
>JBEKAW010000286.1:0-3167 GCA_050015715.1 Candidatus Krumholzibacteriaceae bacterium | reverse complement strand
CGGGACGTCCTGAAGGGCAGGGCCTTTCCCTGGGTCCTCGGGGGACGAGTCCTCCGTGCCGAGACGGCCGTTCTCGCCGGGCTCACCGCGGTGCAGCTCGCCTGGGGGGACTTCCACGAGGACAAGGGGTAGCGGCCGGGCGTCCGGATCATCGCCTGTCGCGTCACGAATTCGATTCCGTATCAAGATGCTAACTTCCTTGACATTTCGGAGACTCCCTCGGTATTCTCGATTCAGGGTCACAGGCATCCCATAACAATACCTCGAAGTGGAATATGCACGACGCTACCGTCTATATCGTGGACGACGAAGAGGCCGTATCCCACATGCTGGCAGAGATGGTCCGGTCGGGCGGTTTCGCGGCCGAGACGTACGCTTCCGCGGAGGAGTTCCTCTCGAGGGCGCGACCGGATCCACCGTGCTGCCTCATCCTGGATGTGCGAATGCCGGGATCGAGCGGGTTCGACCTGCAGGACCGGCTCGCATCCGCTGGAGTCGCCATACCCATCATCTTTCTCACCGGGTTCGGCAGCGTCGCCGGCAGCGTGCGCGCGATGAAAGCGGGCGCCGTCGATTTTCTCGAGAAACCGGTCAGTTACCATGTGCTCCTCGCCACGGTCTGCAATGCGATCGAAAGGAGCACGCTCGAAAGGTCCCCAGATCCCGCGTGACGCGGAAGATGCACGCCGAATCCCTCGCGGATCTCGTACGAATGGCCCAGCGGTTTTGCGTCTATCCGATCGAAGCATGATCCGGACCCCGGTCACGGGGGAACCCTTCGAAGCATGCATTTTCCAACGCCTGAGCTCCGGAACTAAATGAGAATTATGTCGTACTATCAGGTGTCGGGTGATATACTGCCGGACGAAGCCGCCTTCAGCGACTGGGCCCGGAAGGCCCACGCGGCGGCCTCGCGGGTGAAGAAGAAGTGACATCCCCTGAACAGAGGAGGAAGCGTATGTTTGGGTCTAGAGCGCACTGGCTGCCGAGGAGTGTAGTTATCATGCTCTTCGGACTCGTCGTTCTCACCGCCCTCGGATGCCCGCGGAGCGCGTTCGCCCTGACGCGCTGGAGCGCCGGCATTCAGATCGAGAGCGACAACTACGATTATCTGGCGGGCTACGGAGACTGGGTGCAGGTCGCGGGCTTCGGAACGGTATGGCACCCGTCCGTCGTCCAGGACTGGATGCCGTTCGCGCACGGCCACTGGACATGGACGTACGACGGCTGGGCGTGGGTCTCGTATGAGCCCTTCGGGTGGCTCGTCTATCATTACGGCAACTGGTACTACGACGACAGCGTCGGATGGTTCTGGGTGCCCGGGACCGTCTGGTCTCCCGCACAGGTCCAGTGGTACACCTTCGGCGGCTACTGCGGATGGGCGCCGCTGCCCCCGCCGGGCTATTACTGGGGCGATCCGTGGACGCCGTGGAGGCACCACCACTTCAACGTCTGGTTCTTCGTAAACGTCAACCACTTCGGCGACGACAACATCTGGGGCCACAGAGAGGCGGAACCCCCGAGCCGCGATCTATACAAGCGCAGCGTGGTCGTGAGGCGCGCCCCTGGCGTCCGCGACGTGGAACGGATCACGAACAGACAGATCACGCCCATCAGAATCACGAGGGAACGGGTGGCGCCTCAAGTTCAGGGGAACCGGCCCGCGGCGAAATACGCCCGCCCCAAGGTAGTCCAGCGGAGCAGAATGGTCCTCCCGCAGCAGGAACAGGACAGGGTCAAGCAGTACGCGCCCCAGGTGGAGCGCGAGGTCCTCGTTCCGAGAGGGAACGCGCCGAAACAGCCGATGCCGGTGCAGCAGCGGCCGGTGCACAGAAGCTCCGGACGGCAGAAAACCGGCAAGGGGCGCTGAGAGCTCGTGGCGAATAGCATGCACGTCCTGGGGATCGCGGGGAGCCTCCGCGCGGGTTCCTATAACAAGGCGCTCCTTCGCGCCGCGGCCGAGCTTGTGCCGGAAGGCATGACGCTCGAGATTTTCGACATCGCGGCGATCCCCCTCTATAACGAGGACGTGGAGCTCGCGGGCTACCCCGCGAGCGTGAAGGCGTTCAGGGAGCGCATCGCCGCGGCGGATGCGCTCCTCATCGCCACGCCGGAGTACAACTACTCGATTCCCGGCGTCCTGAAGAACGCCATCGACTGGGCCTCGCGCCCGCCCGATCCCCCGCTCGGGAAGAAGCCCGTGGCGATCATGGGCGCCTCGACAGGCGGCTTCGGCACGGTGCGCTGCCAGTATCATCTGCGGCAGGTGTTCGTGGGCACGAACATGCGGCCGATCCAGAAGCCCGAGGTGATGGTGGCTCTCGCCCAGGACAAGATCGACGCGGCCGGGCGCCTGACGGACAAGAAAACGCGGGAGGCCGTTCGCGGCCTGCTCGAGGCGCTCGCGGCGTGGGTGGAGCAGCTCAGGAGTACTCGTCCCACGACTTGATCTCGAGGTCCTCGATGCTCCGTTTCGATATTGCGGCGATGAAGAGCTCCGCGATCTGGACGTTGTTCACGAGCGGCACGGAAAAGTCGACGGCGCAGCGCCGGATTATGTAGCTGTCCCCGGTGCCGATATCCCCGTAGTTCCTCGGCATGCTGATGATGAGATCGAGCTTCTTCGAGGCGAGGAGGTCCGAGACGTTGGGGCTCTTCGCCTCGTGGATCTTGTGCACCATCCGCGTCTCGATCCCGTGCTTCCGGTAGAATTCGGCCGTGTGCTCGGTCGCGTAGAGCGTGAAGTTCATCTCCCGGAGCATCTTCACGGCCTCGAGGAGCTCGAAGCGGTTCTCCTCCCCGCTCACGCTGAGGAGCACGTTCGAGCGCGGGAACCGCATCCCCGTCGAGAGGAACGACTTGAGGAAGGCGTCATACACGTCGTCCCCGAGGCATCCGACCTCCCCCGTCGAGGCCATCTCGACGTGGCAGACGGGATCGGCCTCCTTGAGCCTCGAGAACGAGAACTGCGCCGACTTCACGCCGACGTAATCGAGCTCGAGGCTCGATTTGTCGATCGGCGGGATCGCGCGGCCGAGAATGGCGCGGGTGGCGATATCGATGAAGTTGTACTTGAAGACCTTGAGACGAACGGGAAGCTCCGGCTCGCGCGGAGATTGCACTCGATGACCTTGATGTCGTTGTCCTTCGCGATGAACTGGACGTTG
>JBEKAW010000285.1:0-3184 GCA_050015715.1 Candidatus Krumholzibacteriaceae bacterium | reverse complement strand
GAAAACGCCTAGCTGCGTGATGACCCGGTAGGGTCCCGAGTTCTTGGGGAGCCCCGCGCGCTCGCGCTCTCCCGGCCCCCCGAGATATCCCGGGGTCGTGATGAAATCGCATTTTTCGACGAGGCGCTTCTTGTCCTGGCGGATGATGATGATCGTGCGCCGGGCGAAGGAGCCGACGTCGTTCGCGCCGCCGCTTCCCGGGAGCCGCGCCTTCGGGTGATCGTGGTCGCCGATGACGGTCGTATTGATGTTGCCGTGCTTGTCGAGCTGGGCCGCCCCGAGGAATCCGAAATCGACGTAGCCGGCCTGGGCGAACGACATGACGTCGTGCATGCTGGAGGCGGCGACCGCCTTGTAGAAGGTGCGCGAGTCCCCGACAGAGATCGGGAGCGTCGGCATCTGCGGTCCGATGCCTCCGGCCTCGAAGATGATGAGGAGGCCGGGGGCGTGCGTCTTCTGCGCGAGCATCCCGGCGAGCATCGGAAGCCCCGTTCCGACGAGCGCGGAGGTGTTGTCCTCGAGAAGCTTGGAGGCGACCGAGATGAGGAGCTCGTTTTCCGTGTATCCCTTGTTTTCCATCGTCACTCTTTCTTCCTGTCGAGCCACGGCGCCCGCATCGGCTCCTCGAGCCTCTCGACGCGCCTGAGATGCTCCATCTTCGCGGCGCCTCCGGCGAGCTCGAGATATTCGGCGAAATCCTTCACCCCGTAGACGTACTTGTCGAAGAAGCGCCGGGCCCCTTCGTCCGTTTTCGAGACGCCGAGCCACTCGCCGATGATCTCCTCGTCGAAGAAGTAGAGGTACGGCATCTGGCACGGGTGCGAGCCGTACGGCACCTCGATGACCGCGTCGACGTACATGTACGGTATCACGGTGCGCCACGGCTCGCGGCGGATCTCCGCGTCGTCGATGATCTTCTCCGTCGTTACGATGAGGCGCCGAGCCGAGCGCGCGAGCTCGTAGTCCATGACGAGGATGCCGTCGATCTGGCAATTGCCGTACTTGTCGCACCGCGGCACGTGCATGAGGACGACGTCCGGGTTGCACGCCGGTATCAGGGTCACCGGCTTCCCCGTGAACGGGTCGGTCGAGACCTTGGCGGACGAGTACTTCAGCGTATCGGTCCCGAGGAGGTTCCGCGCCGGAACAAAGGGCACGCCCATCATCCCCGCGAGAAAGCGCCACTGGTAGCCCGCGTTCGACGTCTCCGCGACGACCTTCACCGCGCCCGACTCGACCGCGCGGCGGCCGGCCGCCGAGAGCCCGCGGAGCTCGTGCCCGAAGGAGTAGGCGGCCTCGACCTTCGAAACGCATCCCGCGCCGATGAGGGTGTCGAGATCGTGAACGGCGGTCTTCCCGGCGATCGCGAGGTTGCGCCGCCGCTGACGGATGATCTCGTAGATGATCGACATCGCGACCCGGATGTGGCCGAAGCCCCCCGAGGCGACGTAGGAGCCGTCCGGGATGAAGCGTTCGACCGCCTCCCTCACCGTTATGCGTTTGTCGACGAGGGCGACGGATTTGTTCGCCGCGACCCAGGCGCGGTGCTCGTCGGGATCGTGGAAGCCGAGGAGCTCGCCCTTGCCTTCTTCGAGAATGTCCATGCGTTGCCTCCGGGTGCGTTATTACAAACAGCCGAGACTGCGGGCGATGACGATGCGCTGGATCTCGCTCGTCCCCTCGCCGATCTCGAGGAGCTTCTGGTCGCGGTAGAAGCGCTCGACCTGGTACTCGCGCATGAGGCCGTAGCCCCCGTGGATCTGAACGGCGTGGTTCACGGCGCGGCTCATGACCTCGCTGCAGTAGAGCTTTGCCATCGCGGCTTCCTTCGAGAAGGGGCGCTTCTGCTCGCAGAGCCAGCAGGCCTTGTAGAGGAGGCTGCGGGCGGCCTCGAGCTCCATCGCGACGTCTGCGAGCTTGAAGGCGACGGCCTGGAAGCTCGCGATCGGCTTCCCGAACTGCTTGCGCTCCTTCGCGTAGGCGAGCGCGAGCTCGAAGGCCCCCTGGGCGCCGCCGAGCCCCATCGCCGCGATCGCGAGCCGACCGCGGTCGAGGGTCGCGAGCATCTGCTTGAAGCCCTCGCCGCGCTTTCCGACGAGGTTTTTCTCGCTCACCTTCACGTTGTCGAAGTAGAGCTCGCCCGTGTTGGAGGAGCGCCACATCATTTTTCCGTGCATGATCTTCGTCGTGACGCCCGCGGTCTTGTTGGGCACGAGGATGCACGAGAGCTCGCTCTTCCCGTTCCCGCGCTGCCCCGTCTTCGCCTGGACGATGATGATCTCGGATATCGGGGACGACGAGTTCGTGATGAAGATCTTGCTTCCGTTGATCGCCCACGCGCCGTCCTTGAGGACCGCGGTCGTCTGGCTCCCGCCCGCGTCGCTTCCGGCGTTCGGCTCGGTGAGGCCGAACGAGGCGAGCGCCTCGCCGCGGCAGAGCCGGGGGAGCCACTCGCGCTTCTGCTCGTCGTTTCCGAAGTAATGGATCGGGCCGATGCCCAGCGAGTTCGCCGCGGCGACCGTGGCCGCGGCCGAGCCGTCCACCCGCGCGAGCTCCTCGACGGCGATGACGTAGGCGACGTAGCCGACGTTGCTCCCGCCGTACTCCTCCGGGACGAACATGCCGAAGAGGCCGAGCTCGGCCATCTTCTTCACGAGGTCGAGGGAGAACTCCTCCTTCTCGTCGAGCGCCTCGGCGACCGGTTTTATCTCCTTCTCCGCGAAGTCGCGGACGGACGATCGCAGTATCTGCTGCTCCTCGCTGAGGTCGAAGTTGAGCATGAAGTTCCTTTCTGTATGCCGCGCAACTATCGAAAATTTAAGGCCATTATTATAGTTTCGGCGCACGCGGCCTGTCAAAAGAAAAACCGAAGGGAGCCCGGACCCCTGCGCGGGCGAGTCGCGGCGTTTGCCGAGAGCCCCGCGGGCCAAAGACGGGCTTGACACCGGGGGCCGTTTTTGCCATTTTTATTGACCAATTATCATGTAACCCCAACGGCAAGGAGACGAGGAAATGGCAGGAGACAAGAAAGCTGATCTGGCCGGCCCCGGTATCAGCACCTACGAAGAGGTCGACAAGATACTCCCGAACGATTACAAGGCGGTTCTTCCGCCCCTCGAGCGGATGAAGGCCCTCTACGCGATCAAGGATCACATCGAGAAGAACCTCTGCAAGGAGCTGAACC
>JBEKAW010000284.1:0-3187 GCA_050015715.1 Candidatus Krumholzibacteriaceae bacterium | reverse complement strand
GCGCCGGATGAGGTCCTCGTTGCTGAACGTGCTCAGGCGGCAGAAGATCTCGCCGACCACGCCGACGAGCTTCGTGTCGCGGCTGAAATCGGCTGGTATCGCGCGGAAGAGGTCCCGCCCGCGCTCGAGGGCCCCGGCGAGCTGATCCAGCTTCTTCGCGCCGATGGGCACGGAGGAGTCGGCGAGCGCGTCGCAGAATATCTCGAGCGAGCGCTCGCAGGCCTTGTCCGCCGCGCCCCGCTCGGTCTCGTGAGGCCGATAGATGTGGAGCATCTTGCGGATAGCGTCGCTCCCGACGAGCCCCCACCAGCCGAGGCGCATCATCGGGCCCGCGTACTCGCCGAGGCTCGAGTAGCCGTCCGCGCTCGTCGGCGAGACGATGAGAACGTCGTCGTAACCGAGCTCGCGGAGGACCTGCCGCAGGAACGGCGTGTACTGCCCGAACCTGCACGGCCCGCTCGCCGTCGGCATGAAGAACGCGGTTTTCGCCGGGTCGAAGCCGGGCTGCTCGGTCACCTTCAGAAAATCGCCGATCGTCACGCGCTCGGGCAGGCACTCGTCCCCCGACGTGAAACGCCCCGCGATCTCGTACGTCCGCTCGTCCCCGTCGGGGGACGGGCGCGCGTCTACACCGAGATATCTGAAGGCTGCCGCGAAGGCTCGCGCCCCTTCGTCCGACATTCGGGGGATGTAGACCGTGCGGCCTTTGAGCCCTCGCCTCTCTTCCACCATCTCAGGACTCCTTTGCTGTCGAGATATGCTTCACAGCGGGTCATGACCCCGGCGTCGTTCGAATGCCCGTCGAACTGCAGCGTGAGATACGGGCGGACGGCCGCGCCCGTCGTGTAATGCTTCACGTATGAGTCGGGCCCGCATTTGAAATTCGTGATGTAGATAAGGTGCAGGTTCTCTTTCTGGGCGGCGAGCCGCGCCGACTGGAGAATCTTGCGCCCGAAATTCCAGAACATGTTGTCGTTGATGTCGCGGATGCCGATCCCGTCGAGAGGGAGAAAGAAGATCGGGATGACGTTCATGCCGTAGTAGTCGCGCAGCTTCCCCGGCACGTCGAGATTCGCTTCCTTGTCGATGACGTTGTAGGGACGGCCGACGAGAATAATGCCCGCCTCGCCGGATTTGTCGAGAATGTCGAGCGCCTCGCGCCCCGCGGCCTCGCATTCCTCCCGGAACATCCGCTGCGCCGTGTAGCCGGCCCTCATCGCGCGGCGGTGGCGCGCACGGCCCACGCCGAAGCGCTTCGCGAACGGCCAGAGCTCCTTCTCGACGAAGCGCTCCCCCTCGCGGAAGTGCACGAGGGGAGACATCATGAGCGTCTCCTTCCCCTCGAGAAGCGGCGCCTGCTTGAGAACGAACGGCAGCGTCTGTCCCCACGGGCACATGTAGGACTTCATCTCCGGCGTGTCCGTTTCCGAGTCGACGACGTTCGGCGTGAAAATGCCGTCGACGTTCTGTTCGAGGAGCGCGAGGATATGTCCGTGCGCGACCTGAACGGGGAAGCACGGCTCGGCGACCGCGGCCTCGATCCCCTGATGGGCGATCTTCTTGTTCGTCCTGGGGCTGAGCACTATGTCGACGCCGAGAGCGCGAAGGTACGTCCCCCAGAACGGGTAGCGATCGTAGAAATACATCGACCGGGCGACGCCGATCACGGGCCTCCGGCCTTCCCCGCCCGGAGGGGATACGTCGATATGGCCCCCGAGCTTCTTCTCGACGAGCGGAATGTAATCGCGCTCGAGAAGCTCGCTGTAGATGGTCATGAGATTCGGGATGACCGGCTTCCGCGGCACCTTCGCGCGCTTGCGGTAGCGGTCGCTGCACTTGTCCCCCCAGTAGGTCTTGTTGTCTTCGACGTTGAACTCCTGGATGTCACAGTAGTTGGTGCAGCCCTGGCAGGTGAACTCGCGGAGCTTGTAGTCGATGGCGGTGAGATCGTAGCCGCGGAACGTCGTCTCGAGCTCGAGCGCCTTCACCTTCTCGCGGACGAGGAGCGACGCGCCGATTGCGCCGATGACGCCGTTGTAGGGCGGCACGATGATCTCCTGACCGAGGACCTCGCTGAAGGCGGAGGCGACCGCGTCGTTGTACGCGGTGCCTCCCTGGAAGAAAATGACCGAACCGATCTTGCGGCCGCGAACCACCCGATTGAGATAGTTTTGAACGACGGAGTACGCGAGCCCCGCGATGATGTCGTTCTTGGCGGCGCCCTTCTTCAGATAGGCCGAGACGTCCTGCTCCATGTAGACCGTGCAGCGCTCGCCGAGGCGGAGCGGTCGCTCGCTCGAGAAGGCGAGCTCCGCGAACTGATTGACGATGTTCACGTCGAGCTTCTCCGCCTGCTCCTCGAGGAAGGAGCCGGTCCCCGCGGCGCACGCCTCGTTCATCGTGAAATCGACGACGATGCCGTCCGAGATGCTGATGAACTTCGCGTCCTGCCCGCCGATCTCGAATATCGTGTCGACCTTCTTGCCGATCATCGTGTCGCCGATGAACGCGGCGCCCGTCTTGTGGGCCGTGATCTCGTCGACGATCGTGTCGGCCCCGATGAGCTCGCCGATGAGCTCGCGGCCGGAGCCGGTCGTCCCGACGCCGCGGACGCGCACCTTGTCCCCCACCTCGCGCTCGATCTCCTGGAGGCCTTGATGCACGATCTCGATCGGCCGCGCCTGCGTGCGAAGGTATATCTCCTTTATGACGAGCCCCTCGTCGTCGATGAGCGTGAGATTCGTGCTCACCGAGCCGATATCGATGCCGAGGTAGGCGTCGACCGGGAGCTTCCGTCCTTCGAAGGAGTACCTGTCGACGCGGTCGCGGAGAAAGAGCACGCGGTCGCGCGTGAGGCGCTTCAACGCGGGGAACTCCGAGGCGGCCTGAGATTTGAAGTGAGCGAGGCGTTCCTTCAGCCCGGCCGCATCGAACGTTCTATTATCCGAAATTCTCTTTGAAGCGGCCGCGGCGGTCTCCGTGCCGTTTCCGCCGCCCGAGATGATCGCGGCGCCGATCGCCGCGACGTGCACGCCCTCCTTCGGAATGAAGAAGTCCTTCTCGTCGAGCTCGAAGATGCTCGCGAGCGATCCCGCGACGCCTTTGTTGAGCGCCACGCCGCCGATGAAGGCGGTCTTGCCGTGGACCGACTTCCCGCGCGCGATGTTGCTCTTGAAGTTTCGGGCGA
>JBEKAW010000283.1:0-3189 GCA_050015715.1 Candidatus Krumholzibacteriaceae bacterium | reverse complement strand
GATTCCCGTTTTGCTGCCGAGGCCGAAGAGATGGCCCGCGGCCGCGAATTCGTCGACCGAGAGCTTCTCGCCGAGCTGATAGAAGAAGACGTCGCACGACTGGATGATCGCCATATCGAGCTGGAGCGCGCCGTGCCCCTTCTTCTGCCAGCACTTGTAGTACCGGTTCCCGAACTGAATTCCGCCGTAGCACGGCCGCTGGTACGCGTGCTCGGTGATCTTTCCCGTTGTGAGCGCGGCGTAGGCGGTCACGAGCTTGAAGATCGAGCCGGGGGGATACATGGCTTGAACGATGCGGTTGAACATCGCCTGCGCGGGGTCGTCGAAGAGCTGCTTCCATTGCGCGTCGCTCACGCCCGCGATGAACATGTTCGGATCGTACGTCGGTCTGCTCACCGCGGCGAGTATCTCGCCGGTGCGGGGGTCCATGGCGACGAGCGCCCCGCGCTCGCACTGGAACGCCTCCTCCGCGGCGCGCTGGACGTTGAGATCGATCGTGAGCACCACGTCGTCCCCCGGAATGGGCGGGTGGGCTCCGCCGAGCCGCTCGATCTCGTCCTGATTCATGAGCCCGCTCACCTCGCCGATCTCCGTCCCCTCGACGCTGACCCCGACGATGCGGATGCCGTCCGTGCCTCGCAGGTATTTCTCGTAGGCGAGCTCGAGGCCCGTTCTGCCGAGGATGTCTCCTTCCACGAGATCGTCGGAATTGGCGACCTCCTCGTCCGTGACCTCGCCGACGTAGCCGAAGATGTGCGCGGCGAGCCTCCCCCCGGGAAAATAGCGGCGCTGCTCCATCGTGAGCTTGAAGAAGGAGAGGAGATCCCGGTTCTCCCGCAGCACCGAGATCTGCTCCTTGTCCGCCGCCTGAACGACGATCATCTCCCTGCCGTCCGGGTACCGCTTCGTCCAGGCGTCGAGATCGGCCTGGACCTTCGCGGGATCGAGCTTGAGCCATGTACACGCGAGCGACAGGAGCTCGCGCCTCTTCGCCGCGCCGTTCGGGAGCACGCTGATCTCGTACACGGGCATGTTGACGACGAGCTTGGAACCGTCCCGCGCGCGCATGATGCCGCGCGGCGCGACGACCCGTTCCCGCAGGAGCTGGTTCGAGAAGGAAAGCTTCGTGTAGTAATCGTGCCGGACCACCTGGAGCACGAAGAGCCGCAGCACGAGGAGCGCCATGAGCCCGATGAGAATCATCGAGAGCGTGCGCCGCCGGGGATCGAGTATCGATTCTTCGTGACGGTCAATATCCGCCACCGGGCCGCACCACCCTTCGCGTCAGGAGCTCGAGGAGCGCGAAGATGCATATGCCGACAATCGCCGAATAGAGCGCCGACAGAAGAGAATACCTGAAAAACGAAACGATCATCTGGCCGACGGAGAAGGACGTCGCAATCGGCAGCACGATGATGTCGTTGATGATGCAGGCGGCGAACACGATGAACCCCTTGAAGAGCACGTTCTCGGGCAGGAGCCCCCCTCCCACGCGGGAGATGCCGTAGGCGAGCACCGATTTCGCGAGCGCGTTCATGCCGAGCAGCGACGCGTTCCCGAGATCCTGAAGAAAACCGAGGAGAAACCCGATGACGACGGCGAGGACCGGGCCGCGCTCCAGGGCGAGCGCCACAAGGAGGATCACGGCGAGGTCCGGCGTGCATCCCGCGACGGCGATATGGTGAATCGCGGTCACCTGGATGACGAAGACGACGAGCGCGACAAGTACGATCCGTGCTGCCTTCACGACTCACCTCGCGTGCGTGCGCTTCACCTGGAGCTTCTCGAGCTCATCGAGCAGGCCCGTATCGTTCCATTCCTTTTCGCCGGTCACGATGAAGAGCTCGTCGAGGGCGTTCAGGTTGGCGAGGCTCGCCACCCGGACCCGCTTCGAGATCCCGCCCTTCTCGTCCGTCATCTGGAACACGGTGCCCACGGGAAAACCCTTCGGAAAAAGGAGCCCGAGGCCGCTCGTGATGAGCGTGTCCCCGATGATGACGTCCTCCTCCTTCCCGACGTACTCGAGCCTGAAGTAGTTCCCCCGGTCCCACTCGAGCATCCCGACGACGCGGCTCCGCCGGTCGGCGCAGCTCACCGAGATCGCCTTGTTGTTGAGGAGGAGCACCTGCGAAGACCATGGGAACACCTGCGACACGCGGCCGACGAGCCCCCGGTAATTGACGACGGCCATGCCGACCCGCACCGAGTCCGATGCGCCCCGGTCGACCATGATCGAGTGCACGTAGGGGCTCGAAGAGCGCTCGATCACTTCGCAGGAGAGAAACCGGTGAAACGTGTCCGCCTTCAGATCGAGGAGCTTCCGGAGGCGGTTCCGCTCCTCGCCGAACTGCAGCAGCCGCTCCCGCTCCTGGTAGAGGGTCACGACCATCGCCCGGAGCTCGCCGTTCTCCTGCTTGAGCGATTCCACGGAAGCGAAGGAACCCGTCACCCGGCTCACCGGGTAGAGAAGCACCGATGTGATCGCGCGCGCCGCGCGTATCTGGCTCTGGTCGCCGACCGACAGGAGCACAATGGCGAGTGCGACGGCGATCGCGAGGACCGTCTTGTCGAGGTGCTTTTCGAAGAGGAACAAGAGAACGTGCATTCTTAGAACCGAGAGCTTTTCAGGATGATACGCTCATACTGGTGGAGGTTCGAAAGAACCTTGCCGCACCCGAGCACAACGCACGTGAGGGGATCCTCGACGACGTTGATCGGGAGGTTCGTCTCCTCCTTGAGGAGGACGTCGAGCCCGCGCAGGAGGGAGCCTCCACCCGTCATCACGATCCCCCGGTCGACGATATCGGCGGCGAGCTCGGGAGGCGTCTGTTCGAGCGCGGTCTTGACGGCGGCGACGATCTGGGCAAGCGGCTCCGCGAGCGCCTCGCGAACCTCGGCGCTCGATATCTTGAGGGTTTTCGGAATCCCCGAGACGAGGTCCCGCCCCTTGATCTCCATCTCCTCCTCTTTCTTGAGCTTCGTGGCGGAGCCGATCACCATCTTCACGTGCTCCGCGGTCTGGTCGCCGATGAGGAGGTTGTATGCCTTCTTGATGTGCAGGACGATCGCTTCGTCCATCTCGTCGCCGGCGATGCGGATCGACATGTCGGTGACGATGCCGTTGAGGGCGATGACGGCAATCTCGGTCGTGCCGCCCCCGATATCGATCACCATGTTTCCCGACGGTTT